>CAJIYZ010000104.1 GCA_905181675.1 Bacteroidetes bacterium MED-G20 | reverse complement strand
GGAGAAATTTCATTTTTGGGGTCTTATAAATTTGGTGCAGAATTAATTATTTACAATTCTATGTTGTCTTTTCTAGGATTGTTCTTGATAAGTAGAGCTAAAAGCTAATTAATTTATCAGATTCTTTTATTATTTGATATAGATCTGCCATGGTAGACATTGGACACAACTCTGTACTATCTTTTTTTCTTATTTCTATACAAGTTCCACATGCAAGTAAGGTTCCGTTACAATCTAAAAATTTATTCATTTGTTCTAGAATATTAAACTGGTCATTACTTAAAGATTCAGCTTCCACCCCATTAGCCATTAAAAAAACTTTAACTTGATCTTTCTTGTTTAAGGAGAAATTGGCTAATCGAAACGCGTTCCATACTGTCTCAGGATGGTCAGAATATATTACAATACCTAATGTCATACTACAATATAAATATTAATTCTTCATGCACTATTGCTTTTAAAAGATTGTTTAGTGAAAAACAAATTTTTACTTTTGTATGCAAATGACAGATTTACCTTTTATTCAAAATGCAGAAGCTTACTTAAGGCTTTGTTATAGTGAGCTTAAAAAAGAACATTTGTTGGATAGTCGATTGCAAAATGTACGTTCAGAGATTAATAAGACTGGGACTTACGATCTTTTAGATTTCGAATTAGACTATGGAACTAAAGTTGCTTGGAGAAATTCTAATAAATGTATTGGAAGACTTTTTTGGCGAAATATGGAGGTGTTCGATAGGCGCTCCATAAATAATATAGACTCTATTTTTGATTCGCTATTAGAACATATTGATTTCGCAACCAACGATGGTAATATTAAATCTACAATAACTATATTTAATAATCGTCAAAAGATACATGTGTGGAATCCCCAATTGTTGAGTTTTGCAGGCTATAAAAATGATGATGGAACAATTATAGGTGACCCTAAACAGGTAGAGTTTACAGAGAAATGTGTACAATTAGGATGGATTCCAAAGATGGGACAATTCGATATACTTCCTCTAGTTATTCAAATAGAAGACAAAAAACCGCATTGGCGAGAAATTCCAAAAGATATTATTAAACTTGTGCCAATCCACCATCCCGAAATAGAATCCTTTAGTGAACTAAATCTAAAATGGTATTCCACCCCAATAATATCCAATATGATTTTAGAAGTTGGGGGACTTAAATTTGAAGCTTCTCCTTTCAATGGATGGTACATGGGTACTGAAATTGGGGCCAGAAATCTTGCAGACGAATCTAGATACGATATGTTGCCTAAAGTTGCGAAATTACTAGAGTTGGATGTTAAAGATAAAAATAGCTTGTGGAAAGATCGTGCTTTGGTAGAATTAAACCGAGCTGTTTTATACTCCTTCAAAAAAGCTGGAGTAAAAATTGTAGACCATCATTCTGCATCTAAACAATTCATGGAGTTTACTAGAAAGGAAGCAAAAGAAGGTAGAGATTTAACGGCTGATTGGGCATGGATAGTCCCACCAATTTCAGGTTCTACTATGGAAGTTTTTCATACTGAAATGGATAATACAGTTAAAACTCCGAATTATTTTTACAGAGAAGAACCTTGGTCTTTGTAACTATTTTTTAGAGATAAGTTTATTGATATTTTTCACTATTGATGGTCCAGAATAAATAAATCCAGTGTATATCTGAATTAAATCTGCACCAGCTTCTAGTTTTTCCATTGCATCTTTAGCAGTCATAATTCCACCAACTCCAATAATAGGGAGTTTGCCATTAGTTTTTTTAGAAATATATCTAATCACTTCTGTAGATTTTTCTTTTAATGGCTGCCCGCTTAATCCACCATTACCAATTTCCTCAATTTCACTTTTTTTAGTTATCAAATTTTCTCTAGATGTTGTGGTGTTTGTGGCAATGATTCCATCCAAATTTTCACTCAAAATTAAATTAATTGTCTCATCTAATTGGTCTTTATTTAAATCAGGAGAAATTTTTATAAGAATTGGTTTTTTCTTGGATTTCGAAGAATTTATTTTTTTCAGTTGAGGAATGAGTTTTTTTAAGAATTCAACATCTTGCAGCTTAGTGAAATTACTAACATTTGGACAACTTACATTCAATACAAAATAATCAACATAGTTATGAAGTGTTTCAAAGTTCTGTATGTAATCTTGATCTGCATTCTCGTTACTAGTAGAGGTGTTTTTCCCAATATTTCCTCCAATAATTACATCTGTTTTATTTTTCTTTAATCTTTCTGCACAGACTTCACTACCATCGTTATTAATTCCAAGTCTATTAATTATTGCTAAATCATTTTGCACTCTGAAAAGTCTTTTTTTTGGGTTTCCGGGCTGAGGATTTGGTGTAATAGTGCCAATTTCAATAAATCCAAACCCTAGGTTAGAAAGCTCAGAAATATACTTTCCATTTTTATCAAAACCAGCAGCTAACCCTACGGGGTTTTTAAATTTAATTCCAAATAATTCTTTTTCAAGAACGGAGTTTTCATATGAGTAAATTCTCCTTAATAACCAGCTAGTTAGTGGTATTTTGTTGACTATTCTAAGTGCATTTAATATGAAATAGTGGACCCATTCAGGATCAAAAGAAAAAAGTAATGGTCTAACTATTAGTTTATACACAGGGTAAAAATAGCAAATCTAAAGGTGAAAGTTGGTATTTGTTTATTTCTTTTCCTCTAGCTGAAATTTTAAATATTTAAGTCCAGCTCTTACAGAGTTATATGCTTTCTCTTCAGCAATAGTATTAGGAATAACTTTTAGCTCTTCAAATTGTTTGAAAATGTGGTCTTTAACACCAACTAGAATTACCTCCACGTTTTTGTCTTTAAAGTTTTTAATTACTTCTTCTAATACATAAATACCAGACGCATCTATATAAGGTACTTGTGATAGGTTTATAATAACTGCATCTTTGTCTATTATTAGTTCAGCTTGTTCTTTAAATTGGTCAGAAAACCCATAAAATAAAGGGCCATCTAATTCGTAAACCATAATTCTATTTTTAATAGATTCTGGGATTTTTAGTTTTTTCTCAATTTCATTAATGTTCCCAGACTTACTTTGTTTATCTACTAATTCACCCATTCTTTGCATAAAGAAAAAAGAAGAAAGTACCATCCCTATACCTACTGCTGGCAAAAGTCCTACGAAAACTGTCAAGAAAATCACCAAAAACAGAACCATAGAGTCACTATTTTTTAAACTAAATAATCTTTTCATTCCTTTAAAATCAATTATTCCGATTCCTACAGAAATTAGAAGAGCAGAAAGAACAGGTTTTGGTACATCTTTAAGTAATGGACCTAACCCCACCAAAACAATAAGAAGAAATAAGGCTTTGAAAATACCGCTCAAGTTTGTTTTACCATTGGAGTTAATATTGGCAACTGTTCCAGTAGTAGATCCAGCACCAGGAAGCCCTCCAAATAATGCAGCAACAAAATTACCTATACCTTGACCTATTAATTCTCGATTTCCATTGTGTTTAGTTTTCGTTAGATTATCTGCTACTACAGAAGTTAGCAAGGTGTCTATAGTTCCTAAACCAGCCAGTGTTAACCCACTTACCATTGCAATACTAAACTCTGAAAATGAAATATTTAAAAATTCACTAAAAGGAAGAACAATTTTTGGAATTGCATTGGGTATTTCACCAATAGTAGAATAATCCCAATGCCATCCCCATTCTTTTTTGAATAGGAAAGATACAAGTGTACCGAAAATTAAAGCCAATAAACCAGCCGGAATTTTTCTGGATATTTTAGGAACAAAATAAATAAAAATTAAAGTAAGACAACCAAGTATTATAGAACTCCAGTGGTATTCAATTATCGGAGTGTGTAAGTCCATAATTATATCAATAATTCCTCCTGGACGTTCTCCACCTAGAAAAGTATGCCATTGTGTAAGAATTATAATTACACCAATTCCTCCCATAAAACCAGATAGAACGGGATAAGATATATATTTAACATACTGAGCAACCTTAATAAGGCCAAACAATATCTGAAAAATCCCACCTAATGCAAATGATAAAATAATTATAGGGAATGCATTTGTTAAGTCTCCCTTCAATAATGTTGCGTCGGCAATAATAGTAGCAGCTACAATAGTCATTGGTCCTGTTGGATCACTTATTAAAGTTTTGGTTCCAGCAACTATGGAGGCAACGAGTGCTAATATAATTGCAGTATATAGGCCTGCTTGGGCACCAAGACCACTTTGTAAACCAAATGCAAGACCCATGGGTAAAGCAATAATTGCAGCGGTCAATCCGCCTGTGAAATCACCTTTAATAGATTTGCTTTTGAAACTGCCAGTTATACTTTTTATGTTTTTAAAATCCATTTTTTAATCTTGTTATGCAAAATAATGAATTAATCTAATTTTCACTACACTTAACTATTATTAATTGTAATTTTGTACTAATTTAAATTACATGATTAAGTCCAAAAAAGTTGTTGTTGTGATGCCTGCATACAACGCCTCAGAAACTCTAGAAAAGACCTATAGTGAAATTCCTTTCCCTTTAGTTGACGAAGTAATTCTGGTGGATGACCATGGATCTGACAATACTTTTGAATTGGCAAAAAAACTAGGAATTAATCATGTTATAAGACATGAGTACAATAAAGGCTACGGTGGAAACCAAAAAACTTGTTACAATAAAGCTTTGGAACTAAGTGCTGATATTGTTGTTATGTTGCACCCAGATTATCAGTATACTCCCAAATTAATTGAAAGCATGTGCTATCTTATTGCCAATGATTTATATCCCGTAGTTTTAGGATCAAGAATATTGGGAAAAGGTGCTTTAAAAGGTGGAATGCCAGTTTATAAGTATTTTGCAAACAGAATGCTTACCTTATTTCAAAATATTTTAATGAATCAAAAGCTTTCAGAATACCATACAGGGTTCAGAGCATTTTCAAGTGAAGTACTTAAGGATATTAAGTTTAATGAAAATTCAGATGATTTTATTTTTGACAATCAAATGCTAGCACAAATAATGTTTAAAGACCATCTGATTGGGGAAATAACTTGTCCTACAAAATATTTTGAAGAGGCATCTTCCATCAATTTTCAAAGAAGTTCTGTCTATGGAATAGGAGTTTTGTGGACTTCCATTAAATATTTTCTTACTAAAATTGGTATAATAAACTGGAAAATTCTAAGGTAAAAAATGAATAATAGACTTTCAAAAAATTTAATTAGTTACCATTGGTTATTATGGCTCTTTTTATTCTTATTGGGGGCTCTAGTGTTAATTATTTACCAAAATTTTGATTTTTCTATAATTGTAAATGCCTTTCACAATAATTTTTTAGATCAATTTTTTAAATATGTTACTTTTCTTGGAGATGGTAGATTTGTTTTTTTAATTGCTTTTATCTTTTTAATTGTAAATAAGAAATTTGGAACTTCTCTTTTAATTTCTTTATTGATTAATACAATTTTTATTCAAGTTTTAAAAAGAGTAATTTTTTCTAATCAATTTAGACCTAGTTTTTATTTTAAGAGCCTTATTGATAATGGTTCTTGGAATATGATTGACGGGGTAGAGCTTTATGAAAAATTCTCTTTTCCCAGTGGACATACTGCTTCAGCATTTTGTTTGTGTATCAGTTTGTGTTTTTTTATTAAAAAAAAATATTATCTATTAATACTAGTTTTTCTTGCTTATCTCGTGGGGTTTTCTAGAATATATTTATCTCAACACTTTTTAATTGATGTTCTTACTGGAGCTTTAATAGGGTCTTTAATTCCCTTATTAACCCACACATATATCGATCCTTTAATATTTGACAAAAAGAAAATTAAAGTTTAAAATGAATTTCCTGAAAAACAATCTAAAGCCAATTCTTTTCTACACTTTTTATGCTTGTCTTTTGATGTTTTCAACAATTGGTGATTTTAATTTATTTGATTGGGACGAGATCAATTTCGCAGAGTCCTCTAGAGAAATGTTGGTGTCCAATAATTTCTCACAAGTGATGATTAATTTTGAACCTTTTCATGAAAAACCTCCATTGTTTTTTTGGCTACAAGTACTTTCTTTTAAAATATTTGGTGTAAGCAGTTTTGCTGCTAGATTTCCTAATGCACTGTTGTCGATTATAATTCCAGTGCTTCTTTTTAAAATCGGTTCTCAAATTAAAAACACAACTTTTGGATGGATTTGGTCTATTATTTTCATAGCTGGTTTCTTGCCAAATCTTTATTTTAGAACTGGAATAATTGATCCTTATTTTAATTTATTTATTTTTCTGTCCATTTATTTTTTCTTTATCTACAGTAAGTCACACCATCTTAAACATGTTTTTCTTTCAAGTTTTTTTGCAGGTTTGGCTATTCTCACCAAAGGTCCAGTTGGACTTTTAATAGTCCTATTGTCTTGTTTTATATATCAAATATTGAATAATAAAAAAGTTCCTTTAAAACATGTTTTTCTTTTTTTTGTAATGGTAGTTTTGGTTTCTTCTCCCTGGTATTTCTTTGAATTATTGAATAAAGGCCCTTGGTTTATTGTTGAGTTCTTACAGTATCAAATAGAACTATTTTCTCATCCAGTTGCCGGGCATCAACAACCAATCTATTACCATTTTGTAATTGTTCTTATAGGTTGTTTGCCTTTTTCATTTTTTGCTTTTAAAAATGCTTTTATAGATTCTGGTTCTGGAATTCCTTTTGAGAAAATGATGAGAATTGTTTTATGGGTAGTTTTAATTCTATTTACCATAGTTACTACCAAAATAGTTCATTATTCATCTATGGCTTATTTGCCATTATCGTTTTTAGGATCTATTGAAATTTATAAATTGTATTCTGGAAAATCCTTTAATAGATTTTTAAAATACTCTCTATTTATTATTGGTGTTTTCATCGGTATAATTTTAATGCTTTCATTTTATGTTCTTATTCATAAAAAGGATTTTTTAATTAATTCCATTAACGATTTATATATTCAAAATCTGTTGGATGTAGAATTGTATTGGTTTGGCTGGGAATGGATCATTCCATCTTTATTTATTTTAGGTAGCTTTATTTGGTTGACAATATTTAAATCAAAAATTTTATTTTCTTTATTTTCCTACTCTTTAATTATTGGTCTTTTATTTTCGCTTTTAAGTAAGTTCATAGTTCCTAATGTTGAAAATTTAATCCAAGGTTCAGCAGTATCTTTTTTTAGAGAAATATCCAACGAGAAAAAGTATTTAACAACTGTAGGTTATAAGAGTTATGCGCATTACTTTTATTCTGAATTAGATGAACTAAAACTTACAGACTCTCTTTATATTAAAAAAAATGATATTTTAAGATACAACTTCGAATCAAATTCGTTAAATGACCTTGATAGAAAAGAAAAATCAAGACTTAATAGTCATATTCTTAGTTGGTTAATTAATGGGGAAGTTGATAGAGTAGTGTATTTTGCTACTAAAAATAATAAGCCTATTAAACAATTAGAAAACGCTAAGAATTTAGAGGTTGTTAAAAATCTTGGTGGTTATAAAATTTATAAAAGACAATTGAAATGAAAGTTAGAGAATTATTACCTGTTGAATTATGGAACAATTTTGAAGATTTAAATGCTGTTCCAAGACCTTCTAAAAAAGAAGAAAGAGTGATAGAGTTTATTAAAAACTTTGGTCTAAATCTTGGTTTAGATACCTATGTAGATCCATCTGGAAATGTTATTATAAAAAAACCAGCATCTAAAGGAAGTGAAAACCAGAAAACTTTAATTATTCAAAGTCATTTGGATATGGTTCACCAAAAGAATGCAGATACCGAATTTGACTTTTTAACTCAAGGTATCCAAAGTTTTATTGATGGGGACTGGGTAACTGCAAATGGAACAACTTTAGGCGCAGACAATGGAATGGGAGTTGCTACTATAATGACACTTTTAGCAAGTAATTCAATACAGCACCCTGCTATTGAAGCACTTTTTACAATTGACGAAGAAACTGGGATGACTGGCGCCTTTGAATTAGAAAAGGGAATTTTAGATGGGCAAATTTTGTTGAATCTAGATACAGAAGATGACGATGAGTTTAGCATTGGTTGTGCAGGAGGAATAGACACCAACTCTTCTAAACTTTACACACAAGAAAAGATAGCTGAAGGTGTTGGTTTTGAAATTATAGTAAAAGGATTAAAAGGTGGTCATTCTGGAATGGATATTCATTTGGAAAGAGGAAATGCCAATAAAATAATGAATAGAATTTTAGCACTGGCAATAGATTCGAATCTTAGAATTTCTGAAATTGATGGTGGTAGCTTGAGAAATGCAATTCCAAGAGAATCTATAGCAAAAATTGTAGTAGATAGTCAAGTTTTTTTAAATCAACTAGATGATCTAGCATCGGACATAAAGAATGAATTTATTAAGTCAGAACCGGGTTTAGTTATTGAAGTAAATAATGTAGATTCCATAAACCATGGACTTTCATTGATTGATTCAAAAGAAGTGGTCAATGTTATATATTCTGTGTTTAATGGCGTTTATAAAATGAGTCAATCTATTGATGGTTTAGTAGAAACTTCCTCCTCTTTAGCAAGGGTCATTTTAAAAGATGGAAGTTTTATTACCCAAAGTTTACAAAGAAGTTCTGTAGACAGTTCAAAATTAGATATTTCTAAAACAGTTGGTGCTTCATTTTTAAATATTGGTGCGGATGTGGAACATTCTGGTTCTTATCCTGGATGGGCTCCTAATACCGATTCTGAAATTTTAGACGTGATGGTTTCACTATACAAAAAAATGTTTAATTCAGACCCTAAGGTTCAGGCATGTCATGCAGGTCTAGAATGTGGAATATTAAACGAGAGATATCCCGGGTTAGATATGATTTCTTTTGGACCAACAATTAAAAATCCTCACTCTCCAGATGAGAAAGTTCATATTAAGTCTGTTGAGAAATTTTGGAGTTTATTGATTGAAGTTCTAAAAGTTATCCCTCAGAAAGATTAGTAGTCCCATTGGTTATTAAATGAATTGTATCCGTTTGCGCCAACTTTGAGTTCAAATTTGCTTTTATTGGTAGAATTGATAGAACTTGACAAAAACACACCAAACTTGACCAGCCCTCCAAAAACTCTAAATTGTCTAGAAATCCCAATAAAAGATTCTAAATGGGCAAAATCTTGATCTGGAATAATTAGGGTCGCAATACCTCCGGATAATTGCAAACCTAGTTTGCCAATCAAAGGCAATTTGTTAAAGATGTTTCCATCAAAACTGTGGACATAATTCCCTCTTAAATAAGAGCTTTCACTGAAAAGAGTAGTACCTAAAAGCTGGAATGAGGATAGTGGGTTACTAAAAAATCCTCTGTCAGACCCTCTAAAGTATTTCCATTCAATGACTCTTAAATTCTTTTTATTGACAAAAGCTCCCATTTGTATATTCCACTTTGATTTTCCTAAATGCGGAATAGTAAATTCATCATTAACCCCAAGCTCTAAGTAATCAAAATTCACCTCGCTTTGAAATATTTTAGGAACTCCTTTCCTGTAAATAAAATTCACTGTTGGGAATTTTGTTCCTAGAACTACTTTTTTATTTTTCTTATAATAAAACTTTTGAAATGGAAGCCATGTTAATTGTATTCTGCTTTCAAATTTTCTGTAGGGCTCAAATCCTAATGGAGTAAGTTCTAAAATAGAATCTGTGGAGTTAAATATATCGCTTTCTAAATCTAAATTATCTATCGGGGTTTGGAGACAATATTCTAGTTTCATTTCCCCATAGAGCCCGTTTAATAATTCTGTTCTGTAGGCAGTTTGAATATGTTGTTTTCTTACGTAATTACTTCTAGAAAAGGCGGTGGAAATAGATGGGAAACGATTGATTGGTTTATAATCATCGCCAATACCAATAGTAAGTTGTTTGTATTTTTCATTGTTTGTAATAATAGATATTTTGGTAGAACCTTTAAAATCTTTATTTACTATTCCATAATCTATGTTGTTTTCTGTACTTATTTTAAATTTATCACTAATATTTTTGTTGTAATTAAATCCAAGATTATGTCTGTATCCACCAATCCCAAAAAAATTGAACTGAGATACTACTGGCCATATATAAAATGAATAACCTTTATATCGGTTTTTATGTCCAATTCCTTGCCATAGTAGTTTGGCTAATGATATTTTATTGTAATTACTATCTTGTTCCAAAGCATATTGCTCACTTTGGTAATAATCTCTTAAACTATCTGTATATTGAATATAATCAACTTCATTTTTTTTCAAATCTATAGCTCTAAAGCCATCCCATTGTTCATTGGAAATTAAATTTGCAGAATCACTAAAAAATTTCACCTGGTTTTTTTTAAAATAGTCTGGTTTTTTTTCTGATAAATTAAAGTTTGAATTTATCACTACAGCATTTCCTATTATTTTAAAAATTTCTTCTTTAATTGTGTAGTCAATGATTTTTCTATCTATTACATTCTGACTTTCAAACTGTTGGTAGTTTTGAATAATATGAAAATTCTCGATATTAAATTCAGATTGAATAGGTCCACTTAATTCTAACTCTACAGATTTTATTAAAAAAGTACTGTCTTCAATAAATAAAACACCTTCTAGTAAAAGTTCATTTTTAAATCTTGGAGTAATTTGTATTTTGTGAATCTTAGTGGAATCTTTTTGAGGAAAAAAACCTAAATAATCGTATTTGTAATAAGTTCTTGAACCTGGAGATAAAGGGGATACTATAGGTTTATTGGCTATTTGAATGGGAATATTATTTTTAAATAAATCAAATTCTATTTCAGATAAGGTTATTAAAAACTCATATTTATCCTCCACTTCGTATTCTGGAGTTATATTGTAATTTCCAAAATCTTCAAATGATTGTATAATTACAAAATCTTGTTCTTGCTTTGTGTCAGCAAAATCTTGGTATGCTTTAAAAGACCAGTTCTTTTTATTTGGTTCAATGCTATAAAAGTCACCATAAGATTCTACAAATTTCAGAACATCATTCTTTAGGTTAATTGTTTTTGAAGTATCCAATTGCCATACTTCTATTGTGTCTTTTCTCTGAAGTTTAAATTGTCTTTTTTCAATGGTATTTTTAGAATATTCTTTGGAAGAATAACTTTTTCTAACATAGTTGTTTTTAACTTTTTTAACTTTATCAATAATTTCTAGTGCTTTGTTTTTTGTGTTAGAGACCACCTCATATTCAATTAAGTTCTGGTCATTTTCATAAAGTATTATGTTGATTTTTTGAGGAATATCCTGTAATATAATTAGCTTTTCTTCGCTTTTAAAACCTATGTAACTGTAAACAATAGTATAATTTCCGGGTTTTAACTCAATAAAATACTCTCCAAAAGCATTAGAGCTAACCCCATATGTGGTATTTTTAATATATATAGATGCAAATGGTAAAGGTTCGCCATGCTTGTCAGAAATAACTCCATTAATGTGGTTTGAAAAGCACAATATTGGTAGTAGAAAACTTGTAAATAGTGTTATAAAATAATTGTATAAATTAGATGAAGCACTCATAAGTTTTTAAAAAATAAAAATTATTAAGATTATCTCAGATAATATCTCAAATTTGTATAAAATTAATTGAAATGTCTACACACAAAGATATAAAAAGAGTAACCACTCATGTTCTTCAAGAAATGAAAAGAAATAATGAGAAAATATCTATGCTCACTGCCTACGATTATTCCATTGCTAAAATTGTAGATGAAGCAGGAATTGATGTTGTTCTTGTTGGCGATTCTGCTTCAAATGTTATGGCAGGTCATGAAACTACTCTTCCAATAACATTGGAACAAATGATTTACCACGCTTCGTCTGTTATTAGAGCTATTAATAGATCACTAGTTGTGGTTGATTTACCATTTGGAAATTATCAGGGTGATTCTAGAGAGGCTTTGAGATCTGCAATTAGAATCATGAAAGAAGCAGAAGCTCATTCTGTAAAACTAGAAGGTGGCAAAGAGGTAATAGAATCTGTTGAAAGAATACTTTCTGCAGGCATTCCAGTTATGGGGCATTTGGGTTTAACTCCTCAGTCAATTTATAAATTTGGAACTTACACAGTTAGAGCAAGAGAAGAAGAGGAAGCAAATGAATTAATTGATGATGCTCTTTTATTACAAGAAGCTGGCTGTTTCGCTTTGATTTTAGAAAAAGTTCCTGCAAAACTTGCCACAATTGTTGCAGCTAAATTAGAAATTCCTGTCATAGGAATTGGTGCAGGAGGTGGTGTAGATGGACAAGTTTTGGTTTTACATGACATGCTTGGAATTACTCAAGAATTCTCCCCACGATTCTTAAGAAGGTACCACAACCTTCATCAAGAGATATTAAAAGCTTGTAGTAATTTTAAGAAAGATGTAAAATCCCAAGATTTTCCGAATGAAAAAGAACAGTACTAATTTAACTTTCTCCGTCTTATTTGAAGACAATCATCTTATTGCTGTAAAAAAGCTTTCAGGAGATATTATTCAATCAGATAAAACTGGAGATGTTACCCTTGCCGAAAATGTTAAAGAATATATTAAAACAAAATATAATAAACCAGGAGATGTTTTTCTAGGGATAATTCATAGGATAGATAGACCAGTTGGTGGTGTAGTTGTTTTTGCTAGGACATCTAAGGCTCTTGCAAGAATGAATGCCTTTTTTAGAGATAAGGAAGTTAAAAAAGAATATTGGGCTATTGTTGAGGAAAAGCCACCTTTTGAAGAGGGAGAATTGACAAATTGGCTCAAAAAAAACCAAGAAAAAAATAAGTCTAGAGCTTACGATACTGAAGTTAAGCAAAGTAAAAAAGCGATTTTAAACTACACATTAATTGGCAGAAGTAGAAACTATTATTATTTGAAGATAATTCCACTTACAGGTCGCCATCATCAAATAAGAGTACAGCTAAGTCATTTGGGATGCGCAATAAAAGGAGATGTAAAATATGGCGCTAAAAGAACGAATAAAGATGGAAGTATTCATTTACTTGCTAGATCAATTTCTTTTATGCATCCAGTTAAAAAAGAACAAATAACTATTGTTGCAAACCCGCCAGTTGATCCTTTGTGGAACGAGTTTTTAAATTTGAGCAACTAATTATTCTCCTGCTATAAAACTAATTTCAATATTGGCATCTTTGGGAAGTCTTGCTACTTCTACGGTTTCTCTAGATGGATATGGCTCTTTAAAAAAGCTTCCATAGATTTCATTTACTTTTTTGAAGTCGTTCATGTCTTTCAAAAAAATACTGCATTTCAATATGTTATCTCTTTTCAGGTTTCCAGCATCTAGAAGAGCATCAATGTTTTTTAATATTTGGATAGTTTCTTTTTCAATTGAACTGGTATTTAAAATACCTGTTTTAGGATCTATTGCAATTTGTCCACTTGCTATAGTTAATCCATTGTATTTAATTGCTTGACTATACGGCCCTACAGGTGATGGTGCATTTGGAATTTCTATTATTGATTTCATATTTAAATTTAAGGAATATTATTGTCGTACCAAGTTCTTCTCCTTTGCAATTTAAGGTCTTGAAGTATGGAAGACTTCACACTTATATTTAGATTATAACTTCTCATGAATCCAATAGGAATCCAGTTGAAACTCATTTGCCAACAATGTAGATCTCTAGCAATATTTATGGAAGTAAAACTAAACTTCTTGTTGACAAAATCGTAATTTGTCATATAAGAAACCTTCCAGTTTTGAGTAATACTAATGTCTCCTCTTAATCCAATGCTTTGGGTGATGAAAGAGGTGTCTATTGATGGAGAAATAGTCCTTCGGTAATCAATTTTATAATCTATTCCAATAGTCCAAGGAATATTAAAATCTATATACATATCTGGGTTGGCATTGATCATTTCTAATTCTTCATTGCTTCCTTTATCACTTTTATATTGTTTTTCGGTCTTTTTTGGTGATTTTAAACTAGTTCCTAAGGCGAAATTTGCAGATTTTAGAGTACCTAAACTATTATTTTTAGAAAACTGATACTGATTTATTCTTTGTCCATTTTCATATTGATAAGGGTCTAATTGTCCTCCAAATCTTAAATTGACTTTTTTCCAAAGATTAGTTCTTCCTATTATTCTAATATTGTCTAGCTGAAAAGAATCTTTAATAAGGTCATAACCAGTAGTTAGACTAAGATTTTCTAATATTTTTGATTTTATAAATGGTTCTTTTTGTGTGGTATCGCTTAAATTTTTTCTTTTTAACTCCAAAGAGTTGATTAAACTAAAGCCAATTCTTCCAGACTCTGATGAATTAACTGTTCCGTAAATATTATTTGAGAACGGAGAGTAAGATTGAGTATTTCCCAAAGAATCTGACTGATAAGTTTGCCAAGGATGTGTATTTGGTCGATAACTAAAATTAATATTAGGAGTTACAGTATGTCTAATTTTAGTTTCGTGTTTACCTCTAAGAAATTTCGCGAAACTATAGAAGCCATAAATTTTAGTAGTCGCAGAAGCGCTTATGCTTTGAGAATAAATCTGAGAAAATCCTTTTACTGTGTCGTTAATTATTTCATTTTCAGAATTGTTCCAGTTTTTATTAATTTGATCCATATACCATAAGGAAGAAAGCTTGTAGGAAGGGTTGATAGTTACGTTTTTTCCAAAAAGCTTGATTGAGCTTGAGGCACTTATGTTGTGTCTCATTCCATTTTTCGATTTTGAAAGTAAACTTTCTAAATCATTATTTAAAAGATTTTCAGAGTTCAAACTCAATTGATTCTTGGTATTCATTTGATAATTAATATTGGTTTGATTTATTATTTCATGTATGAAGTTTTTATTGATACTACTTTTTCTCAACATTCTAAATGGATAAAATCTATTTATATTGTATGCAATTTCAGGAAGAGTAAAAGTCATTAAACCAGAATTACTATTTTGACTGTGTCTTAAATTTGCACTAAGATTTGAGGATATTGTGCCTTTAAATTTTTTACTCCAAGCAACATTCGAATTAAAGGTGTTGGTTAAGTAGTTTTGAGCTGAAATGTTGTTGTAATCATTTCTAAAATTGGTAGTGGTTCCAGCATTTATTAATGCTCTAAAAGTAGTTCCTGGATTAAGCTTTGCATCATTTTGATGGTTCCATTTAATAAAAAAATCTTTGCTTTTATTGTAGTCTTCAAAACCTTTTTCCCCTTGAATAGTATTTCTGTAATTCAAAGAGAACTGTCCACTGTACTTATATCTAACTTTATAGCTTGTTGAATTACTTATTCCCCAAGAACCTAAACTGTAAATATCGCCAGTAATTGATGTGCTAAGTTTTCCTCCTTTAAATTGGTGGTAATATCCGCCTCCTAGTAAATAAAACCCTAAGGCTCTCGACTCTCCATAATTTGGAATAATAAGGCCATTGGAGCTTTTGTTTTTCTTGTTGGGTAAAAAAGCAAATGGTAAACCAAGTGGAGTTGGAATATCTGCAATATGTAAGTTTACAGGTCCAGATACAATTTTATCATTGGGCTTAATAACTGCTTTTCTTAGTTTGAAATAAAAATGGGGATGGTCTAAATCACATGTGGTATAAAGAGCATTCTTAATGTGAACGTCTCCATTGTTTTGTCTTTTAACTTTTTCTCCGTGAATAAAACTTTCTCCTTCTTGAAGAAGCACTTCGTAGGTTATTCCCTTTTTAGTCTTAAAATTATATTTTAATGAGTCAGATGTAGTGGAGGTTGATCCATCCGATAAAACAGGTTTGCCAATTTTTTGGTTGTTACTATCTAAGCAATATTTTGCATGTACAATTTTACTTTCAAAATCAAATTTAATGTAGCATGCATCTAGAATAATTTCTCCATAATCAATATGGGCTTCTGAGTAAAGGTAGGTTTGTTTATTCTTCATATCCAAAATAATAGAATCTTTTGCATTCCAGTTAAGAGCATCCTCTAATTGGCTTGATTTTTGGTCATTGTTTATTTGACCGACTGCTAAAGTGCTGTTTATTAACACCAAAAAGAGTATAAAAACAAAGGAATGACCTTTAATTAATTCAATTAGCAGCTTAAATTTGTTTTGAATTTCAAACATGTATAAATAGATTCACTTAAGAAGAATTGTTTTTATTAACGAATAAAACGAAATAAAATTATGCAAATATAATGGTACTTATTTTAAGAAAATATTTTCCCTTGATTCTTTTATTGTTTTGTTTCATTAAGACAAACTCTCAAACAGGATTAGGGATAAATACTGTTGTAATTGACCCTGGACATGGAGGGAAAGACCCTGGGGCCGTAAGTCCAAATAAGAATTATGAGAAGACAGTTGTTTTAAAAGTCAGTTTACTTTTAGGGGAATTAATAAAAAAAGAATATCCGGATGTAAAGGTCCTATTTACTAGAGACGATGATCGATTCATAGGGCTGGCTAAAAGAGCTAAGGTAGCCAACGAAATTGGAGCTGATTTATTCATTTCAATTCATGCTAATGCTATTGAAGCTCCATCTGCTAATGGTTTTGAAACATGGGTTTTAGGATTGCACAAATCAAAAGCAGCTTTAGAAGTTGCAAAGTTTGAAAACTCTTCTATTTTAATGGAGGAAAACAACGAGCAAACTTATTCTGAATTTGACCCAAATGATCCAGATGCTTACATAGCATTATCTATGCGGCAAAATGCATTTTTAGACCAAAGTTTAATTTTAGCTAATTCCATTCAAAAAGATTGTAAGTTGAAATTAGGACTAAGAGATAGGGGAGTTAAACAAGCTGGTTTTATGGTTCTCTACCGTGCAACTATGCCAGCTGTTTTAGTTGAACTAGGGTTCCTGTCCAATCCCAAAGATGAAAAGTTGCTTATCTCAAAAAGTGGGCAGTTGAAATTGGCAAATCATATTTTTGAAGGTTTTAAGAATTATAAAAATAAGTACGACAATGTTGATGAGTCTTTAACAGATTATAAGAAAGAAAAGAGTGTTCCAAAAAAAGAGATTTCTATTGATACAGGTTTGGTATACAAGGTACAAATAGCTACTTCAAGTGTTAAAATTCCAACACTTCCTGAAAACTTTAAT
The DNA here is from genome assembly GCA_905181675.1 of Bacteroidetes bacterium MED-G20. Taxonomy (GTDB): domain Bacteria; phylum Bacteroidota; class Bacteroidia; order Flavobacteriales_D; family Parvicellaceae; genus MED-G20. The sequence goes on along the minus strand of CAJIYZ010000104.1, from coordinate 10,571 downwards.
GGATTAAAAGACGTAGAAGTGTATATTAGTGGAAATTATTATAAATATACTTTTGGCTTTAGTTCAAATACCACAACTGCTAATGAGCAACTAAGCCAAGCTAAAAAATCTGGATATGAATCTGCTTTTGTGGTTTCTTTCCAAGACGGTAAAAGACTTAATTGGGAAAAGCCGTAAAATATTGCTAAATGAAACTTAAAAAAGAATTTTTAATTGGAATAGTTACTTTAGTTGGAATTAGTGTTCTTGTTGTAGGATCGTTTTTTTTAAAAGGTCAGGAGATTTGGAAATCTAGGTTTGTATACTATAGCGTGTTTTCTAATTCAGAAGGACTTTCTACTGGTAGACCTGTAAATTTAAATGGGCTACAAGTTGGAATAATTACCAACATTAATTTTCAAAAAAACAATTTAAATAATATAGTTGTAGAGTTTGAATTGACAGATCCTAATGTTAAAAAGCTTAAGAATGGTTCTCTAGTTTTGTTAAACTCGGATTTACTATCCGGTTCTTATTTGGAAATTTCTTGGGGAGATTCTTTAGATTATTACAATTCTAAAGACACCATTCCTTCTTCAGTTTCTTTGGCACTAGAGGATCAGATAAATGAGCGTTTAATTCCTCTTGAAAAGAAAACCAATGAATTAATTAGTACCGCAGATTCTGCCATTAAAACTATTGAAGCAATATTTAGTAGGAATACAGATAATTTAGACGAATCTTTTGACGGGATTAAAAATTCTATTAAAAATTTGGAGAAGGTTTCTCTACAAATTAGCAGTTTGATAAGAAGTGAAAAAGAGAATATTACCCAAATAGTATCCAATATTAAATCACTTACTTCCAATCTTAAAGAAAGCAACGATGCTATCAATAAAATATTGGATAATACAGCCCAACTTTCAGACTCTCTTTTAGCTTCAGATATTAAAGGAACTATCAATAATGCAAAACAATCATTGGAAGAAGTGAATATGATTCTTTACGACATTAAAAATGGAGATGGAACACTTACTCGTCTAATTAATGACTCTACTATTTACTTATCTGTTACACAAATGATAGACGAGGCTAGTAGACTTGTAGAAAATATTAAAACAGAACCCAAACGATATGTTCAATTCAGTATATTTGGTAAAACAGATAAAAGTATTTTAGATTCTAGAGATGAAAAGCTCTTAAAAAAGTTTGCAGTTGATTCTCTAAATTTTTAATAAATAACATTTTTTATATTTCTATGATTAGCCAACTGCTATTTTTTATTGTTCTGGTTGTCGGATTTGGTTTTTTTAGTTTTAACATTTCTAAAATCAGAAAAAACATATCATTGGGTAAACCGCTGGATAGATCTGATAAAAAGGCTGAAAGAATTAAAACGACATTATTAGTAGCGCTTGGTCAAAAAAAAATGTTTCAGCGAATTGTTCCAGCTTTATTACATCTTTTTATTTACGTAGCGTTCTTATTTACTTCCACTGAACTAATAGAAATTATTGCCGATGGAATTTCTGGAAGTCACAGGTTTTTCTTGTCAAAATTGGGTTGGGTTTATGTCTTGTTGATTAGTACTATTGAAGTGCTCTCAGCACTGGCATTTATCTCCACATTGTATTTTTTAGTAAGAAGAAATTTGCTCCAAGTACCAAGATTTAAAATGTCTGAAATGACAGGATGGCCTAAACTAGATGGAAATATTATTCTTTATTTAGAAATTGTCCTCTTAGTTTGTGTCTTCACTATGAATGGTGCAGATGAAGCGCTTTTTTTACAAGGTAAATCACACGTTGCAGGAAGTGGCTCTTTCGGTTTTTTAATTTCCTCATTTACTGCGCCTTACTTTTTTAATTATTTTGATGTTGAGACATTAATTGTTTTAGAGAGAGTAGGCTGGTGGGGTCATATATTGGTTGTTTTTGGGTTTTTAAATTATTTGCCTTATTCTAAACACTTTCATATTGTAATGGCATTTCCCAATACGTATTTTAGTAACTTGAATAGCAAAGGAGCATTTAATAACTTAAGTTCTGTTAAAGAAGAAGTGGTTAAAATGTTTGATCCTAGTTTTGATCCTTATGCAACTCCCGCAGAAGGGGAACAATCTGTCCCAGATAGATTTGGAGCTAAAGATGTTGAAGATTTAACTTGGAAAAGCTTAATGGATGCCTACACTTGTACTGAATGTGGTCGCTGTACTTCTGCATGTCCGGCAAGTCAAACAGGTAAATTGTTAAGTCCTAGAAAAATAATTATGGATACTAGAGATAGGCTGGAAGAAGTTGGTGCAAATAAAAGAATTAATGGTCCAGATTTTAAGGACAATAAATCTTTACTTGGTGATTATATTACCGAAGAGGAAATATGGGCTTGTACTTCTTGTAATGCTTGCGTACAGGAATGTCCAGTGAGTATTGATCCACTTTCCATAATTATAGATTTAAGACGATACCTTGTAATGGAAGAATCTAAAGTTCCATCAGAATTAGCAGGTATGCTAACTAATATTGAAAACAACGGTGCTCCTTGGCAGTTTGCTCAGGCAGATAGAAAAAATTGGGTAGATGAGTAAAGAAATAACAAAACTTCGAGTTCCGACAGTTGCTGAAATGATTGCAAACAATGAACGACCAGATATATTATTTTGGGTAGGTTGTGCTGGTAGTTTTGATGACAGAGCAAAAAAAATATCTAAAGCAATAGTTAAGATTTTAAATTATTGTAATATCAAATTTGCCATTCTTGGTCCTGAAGAATCCTGTTCTGGTGATCCAGCAAAAAGAGCAGGAAATGAGTTTGCTTTTATGATGCAAGCTATTCAAAATATTGAATTGTTAAAAGGATATGAAATCCAAAAGATTGTTACAGGATGCCCACATTGTTTTAACACTTTGAAAAATGAATATCCTGAACTTGGAGCTGATTTTGAAGTTGTTCACCACACTCAGCTAATAAATCAACTTATTAGAGAAGGCAGGTTGTTGTTAAAAGGAGGCGGGAAGTTTGATGGAAAAAAAATCACTTTTCACGACCCTTGTTACTTGGGAAGAGCCAACGATGTATATGAAGCTCCTAGAGAAGTTTTAGAGAAATTAGATGCAGAACTAGTCGAAATGAAAAGGTCTAAAGCAAAAGGTCTTTGCTGTGGAGCTGGAGGTGCACAGATGTTTAAAGAAGCTGAAAAAGGGAGTAAGGAAATTAATATTGAAAGAACAGAGGATGCAATTGAAGTAAATGCAGATTATATTGCAACTGGTTGTCCTTTTTGTAATACTATGATGACAGACGGAATTAAACATTTTGAAAAAGAAGAGAAAGTAAAGGTTTTAGATATTGCAGAACTTATTGCAAATGCAGCAGATTTATGATTTTTGACAACCTACATCCTCAAGCTAAAATTTGGCTTTATTTATCCCCAACTAAAATTGATAATGATATCCAAAATAATATTTCATCATTGTTTAAAGATTTTGTTGATAATTGGAAGTCTCATGGTCTTTCTGTAAATGGTCAGTTATCTTTTATTAAAGACAATTTATTAATAGTAGGGGCCGATTATTTTCCAAATGGAATGTGTGGAAGGGCTGTGGATGCTCAGGTAAGATTTGTAAATAATATTAATGAACAGTTTAATTTAGATTTACTTAATAGGACAAATATTGCATTCTTAAAAGAAGATTCTATAATAGTACATAATTATAGTAATTTAGATGCTTTAGTGATGAATGGCTCTGTTAATGAAAACACCATTTATTGCAATACTTTAAGTGATAAAAACTCAGATGAAATTTACCTTCCTTTTGGAGAATCGCCCTTTGCTTCTAGTTTTTTCTCTTGATAACTTCTTTTAAGTATAATTTTAAAATTGTCCAAATAAATATCTTCTTTCCCCAGAAATGGAAGAGTTTTTCCATCGGGTTTCGAATTGAATTTTATTTTTTCAATTCTGTTTTCTTTCATCTGTAGTTTCATAGATTCACAGGAAATAATATTTATTTCATTGATTAAAGAATCTTTTTCATCATTGGTGTAATAAATAGCTTCTCCACTTTTATTAACATCTAAAATATTTAATTCATTATTTTTAAAGTAACCCTTAATTTGTTCCCCTTTAATTTGATCGTAATGAATACTATCTTTTCTAGTAATTATCATAGAATTATTAGTAACAGTCATATTGAATATGTCCCCCTCGAACGTCTTGAATTCTATTTTTTCACCTGTTACCTGGTTTTCATCTAGCCAAATAATGGGGTCTTTAATACATTTCAAAGTAGAATCTGTTGTGTTGTAGTAAATTGAGTCACAATCTCCATTTATTAAATTTCCTCCAATTACAACATTGTTATAACAAATGATTACTTCCTTTATAGAGTCTTGGTACCTTATAAATTGATCTGCATAAATATTTATTGTATCTGAACTATCCAGTTGGGTAAATATTGAATTGTCCCATACTTTTATTGAATCTGTTATTTCATTATATATTCCATAGTCTCCTTGAATGAGTATTTTTGCACTATCATCTTTAATTTTTACATTTCCTTCTGCATAAGATTCCCCAGAGATTTCGTTGTAAAAAACACTATCTGCAAATAATTTTTGGTTTTTACTTTTTAATACAACTTCACCTTTGAAAGCAGCATTGTTATTTTGACTATCAAACCATCCTTTGTTGGAATATATTGAACTGTTATTGGTTATGATTTCTGTATTACCTATGATATCAGATCTTTGGTTATTGGTGTGGTAGATTAAAGTATCGCTAATAATCTTGTAGTCTTTATGAGTTAGAACTACATTTTCTTTAAAAAAAACGCTTTGAATTTGTGTTTTGAAAGCACCTTTTTTACTTTCTATTTTGTAACCTTTTTCTAGATCTCTTACCGTAGCTCCATTGTTGTAATATGCTATTTTTGTTTGTTTATCATAAATTAATGATGGGGTATTTAAATTGATTTTATTGGACTTAACAGAAACATTCCCATATATATATGCTTTTTGAATTTCCCCGTAATAATGAATACTGTCCCCATATATTTTTAAGCTATCATTCTCGTTAATCTCAACGTTGCTGTATGCTATAAATGAGTTGTTTGATCTTTCATAAATTGCACTGTCACATTTCATAACTGAGGACTCGTGATTAAATACTACTTCATTCCAAAGGATTAATAATTTTCTTTTATTTAGTGTAATTCCTTTGCTTTCTTTTGAGGAGAAATTTATTTTTTTTTGTTGACTGAGGATCTCAACAGTTAAGAATAGAAAGAGTATAGTTAGTATTGTTAAAACAGTTCTCATTTAATTATAAACGATTCTTCCATTACAATAGTATTTATTATCTAATTATAGTTTCTGTTCGATTAGGGCCAACAGAGACTATACTTATGGGAACTTCTAATTCCGTTTCTAGATATTCTATATAACTAGAAAGCTCAATAGGGAAATCTTCTTCTTTTTTACATTTTGTAATATCCTGATTCCACCCTGCAACTTTCTTGAAAACAGGCCTTGTGTTCTCATTTAGTTCAAATGGGAAATAATCTATTTGCTCATCTTTTTGAAGGTAGTGGGTACAAACATATATGTCTTTAAAAGTGTCTAAAACATCTGCCTTCATCATAGAAAGTTCAGTTACTCCATTAATCATAATAGCATACTTTAGTGCTGGTAAATCAATCCAACCACATCTTCTTTCTCTGCCCGTAGTAGCGCCAAATTCATGACCTAATTTTCTGATTTCTTCCCCAACTTCATTGTCTAGTTCAGATGGGAAAGGCCCACTACCAACTCTTGTACAGTAAGCTTTAAAAATGCCAACTACTTTTTTTATTTTATTGGGAGGAATTCCAAGACCTGTACATGTTCCAGCAGTAATGGTATTGCTTGAAGTTACAAATGGGTATGTTCCAAAATCTATATCCAGAAGGCTTCCTTGTGCACCTTCTGCAAGAATATTTTTACCATTTTTGGAAGCTTTGTTTAAATAATGTTCGCTATCAATGTGCTCGAATTTTTTTAAATATTCAATACTTTCTAAAAATTCATTTTCAATAGCTTCTAAATCTTTTAAAAGATTGGTATTTTTAAGTAAATTGAAGTGCTTTTCCTTAAGCTTTTGATACTTTTCGTTAAAATTAGGACTTTTAATATCTCCAATTCTTAACCCATTTCTACCAGTCTTATCCATGTAAGTAGGGCCTATTCCTTTTAAAGTCGACCCTATTTTCTGTTTTCCTTTTGCTATTTCGGAAGCTTGATCCAAAAGTTTGTGAGTAGGAAGTATTAAATGTGCTTTTTTAGAGATCAATAATTTTGACTGAACATCTACATTTAATTCTTCAAGTTGTTTAATTTCATTTAAAAGAATAACAGGATCAATTACTACCCCATTACCAATAACGTTAACAACATTATCTCTGAAAATTCCAGACGGAATTGTATGTAGAACGTGTTTTATACCTTCAAATTCTAACGTGTGACCGGCATTGGGCCCCCCTTGGAATCTAGCAATAATATCATATTGTGGAGTTAAAACATCCACGATTTTCCCTTTTCCCTCGTCTCCCCATTGTAGACCTAGTAGTACATCAACTCCCATATTATTGTTTATTAATAAAATCTTTAAGATTTTCTATTTGATTTTCGACCTTAAAAATAGTATTTAATTTCGTTGTTATTAGTAAAGTTTCAATTACTGAATTAATATTACATAGAAATGTATCTCCTCCAATGTTTCTTGAGTTGGTAAGTATTTTGAGTAAGTTATTAAATCCCGAACTATTAATATATTCTAACTCTTTAAGATTTAATACAATATTTGAGCATTTTTCAGAAATATTAGAATTAATCTGTTCGAACATATTCTTCCCATCTTCTTCTATAATTAATTTACCCTTAATATCTGCCCACAAATAATTGGAATCTTTAAGAATTTTAATTTCTAACATTTAAGATTTTTTTTTGCCGTAAAAATATAACTTGTGGTCATTTATATCAACATTATATATTTCCTCAATAGTTTTTCTTATGTTTTGAATTCTTGGGTCACAAAATTCTATAACTTCACCGTTTTCTAATATTAAATGATCGTGTTGTTTGAACTGAAAGGATTTTTCAAAATGAGAACTATTTTGACCAAATTGATGTTTTTTTATCAGATCACAATCCATTAATAATTCAATGGTATTGTATAAAGTTGCTCTACTAACACGATAGTTCTTATTCTTCATGTTTTTGTAAAGATCCTCGATGTCAAAGTGCCCCTTAATTCCGTAAATTTCAGCAAGGATTGCAAATCTTTCAGGAGTCTTTCTATGGCCTTTTTGGCTAAGATAGTCGGAGAATACTTGTCTTACGTTTTCTTGTATATCTGATAAGTTTTCCAACGATTTAATTTATTTCTTATTAGCAAAAATAGAATTTTATTCTATTCTTACCACTTTTTCTATTCCGTTAATATTTCTTAATTTTTTAATGATCTTTTCAAGCTGTGTTTTGTCGTATACATAAAGCATTATTTTTCCCTCAAATACACCATCGTTAGTGTCAAAATTGAGGGACTTCATATTTGTTTTTTCATCTTCTGAAATAATAGTAGTCAATTCTTTTACAACACCCAAAATATCTATTCCCGTAAATTCAAGACCAGTAATAAATGCATCACCTAGTTTTATCTTCCATTTTGCCGATAAAATTCTGTAAGAATAGTTAGATCTTAATTCCTTTGCATTGGGACAATTATTTCTATGAATTTTAATTCCGTCGTTGATGGTGATAAATCCAAATACTGAGTCGCCTGGTAGTGGGTTGCAACACGGTGCTAACTTATAATCCAAATTTGGATCCGCCCCATCGCCAATAAGAATAGAGTCGTCTCCCTTTTTTACCTTTTTAACTAAGGATTCAAACGTTTCTTTAATACTTTTTGTAATGGAAGAGCTTATATAAAGTTCACCACCTTTTTGGTTGATCTTTTTAATCTTTCCTAAGTCTACATTGTTATTTGCTATTTGATAATAAAACTCTGTATGCTCCTCAAAATCGTAGTGCTTTAAAATAAGTTTTAAATTATTTTCGGAAATATTAATTTTTAAGTTTTTTAATTTTCTATTTAAAATCTCTTTTCCATTTATTGCAATTTCTTTTCTTTCTTCTTTTAAGCATTGTTTTATTTTATACTTAGCTTTTGAAGTAATTACAAATTCCAACCATCCTTCTTTTGGTATTTGACTTCTAGAAGTAAGAATTTCAATTTGATCTCCACTTTTTAAGACATAACTTAAAGGAACTAATTTGCTATTTACTTTTGCGCCTATGCACTTTGCACCAACATCAGAATGGACTGAAAAAGCAAAATCTAAAGCTGTAGATTTTAATGGAAGTGGAAAAAGATCTCCTTTAGGTGTAAAGACATATATTTCGTCACTGTAGAGATTGTTTTTAAATTCGTCTAGAAATTCAGTAGTATTTCTACTCCTATTTTCCATTATTTCTCTAATATCAGAAATCCATTTATCTAGTCTTGTGTCGTTTTCTGTTTTCTCTTTATACTTCCAGTGCGCGGCTAATCCTTTTTCTGCAACTTCATCCATTCGCTCAGTTCTTATCTGAACTTCTACCCATTTACCAGTTGGGCTCATTACCGTAGTATGCAATGATTCGTATCCGTTTTGCTTCGGATAAGAAATCCAGTCTCTTAATCTCTCAGGATTGGGAATATAAAAATCAGTAACAATGCTGTAGATTTTCCAACAATCTGCCTTTTCGTCTTTTGAATCTAAAATAATTCGCAAAGCAAAAACATCAAATATTTCTTCAAAATCAACTCCCTTTTCTTGGGTCTTTCTATAAATTGAAGGAATTCCTTTGGTTCTTGCTTTTAATTGATATTTAAATCCTTGTTTGTCCAATTCTTTTTTAATTGGCAAAGAAAATTTTTGAATAAACCTTTCTCTTACGGCTTTGGTTTTTTGAAGTTTTTTTGTGATGGATGAATATTCCTTTGGATAAGTGAATTTGAAAGATAAATCTTCAAGTTCAGTTTTTATTGAGAATAAACCTAGTCGATGCGCGAGTGGAGCATATAAATAAGATGTTTCTGAAGCGATTTTTAACTTTTTACTCTCTTTCATTGAATCGAGAGTTCTCATATTATGGAGCCGGTCTGCTAACTTTATTAAAATTACTCTAACATCGTCAGGAATAGTTAGAAACATTTTTTTGAAATTCTCCGCTTGAGAAGAACTTGAGAAATCAAATTCACCAGAGATTTTAGTTAATCCATCTATTATAGACTTTACTTTATGGCCAAATATTTTTTCAATATCGCTTAAGGTAATAGTGGTGTCTTCTACTGTGTCGTGCATAAGAGCACAAACTATAGAAATAGTTCCCAAACCGATTTCATCACCACAAATTCTAGCTACTGCAAGTGGATGAAATATGTAAGGTTCTCCAGATTTTCTTCTGTCATTTCTATGTGCATTAACAGCAAGATTGAAAGCCTTTCTTATGATTTTTGTTTCTTCTTTAGATCTTCTAGATTTTATAGAACGAAGAACACCTCTGTAGGCATTCAAAATCATTTTATTTTCTAAGACCTCATCCATTGTGGCCTATTTAGGGGCTGAAACTTTAGAAATTAGTTCTCCAAAACCAATATTGTATTGGTTGTTTTTTGCTCGGCCATTAAAAATTACAGAATCTCCGTTTTGAATAAACTTTCTCTCAGTGCCATCCGGCATTTTTACTGGCTTTGTCCCTTTCCAGCTAATCTCAAGCATAGAGCCAAAAGAACCTTCTTTTGGACCAGAAATTGTTCCCGATGCTAACATGTCTCCACAGTTTATATTGCAACCGTTTACAGTATGGTGTGCCAATTGCTGATTCATATTCCAATACATGTGCTTATAGTTGGTATTGGCAACAACTTTCTTAGATCCACTTTCTGTTTGGATGGCAACACTTAATTCAATATCCAAATGTTTTTTTCCATTGTATTCCAAATAAGGAAGAACTTTTGGATATTGTTTCGGTCCATTGGTTTTAAATGGTTCCAATGCATCTAAAGTAACTATCCAACATGACATAGAACTCGCAAAGTTTTTAGCTAAAAAAGGACCTAATGGCACATACTCCCATTTTTGAATGTCTCTAGCAGACCAATCGTTAAACAAACACATTCCAAAAATGAAGTCATCTGCCTCATCAGTAGAGATGGTGTCACCTAAAGGCTTTCCTTGGAAAGTGATAAAACCCATTTCCAGTTCAAAATCTAATAATTTAGAAGGCCCAAATATCGGGTTTTCTTGATTGTCTAATTTTTGTTGTCCTTTTGGTCTAATAACATCTTGACCGGAAGGAAGTATGGAAGAAGACCTTCCATGGTATGCTACTGGGATGTGTTTCCAGTTGGGAAGAAGAGCATTATTCGGATCTCTAAACATGCTGCCAACATTAAAAGCATGTTGTTCACTTGAGTAAAAGTCTGTGTAATCTCCAATTTTTACAGGCAAGTGCATATTGGCATCTAATTGTAAATCTAGAACAAGCCTAACATTACTTTCATTTTT
>CAJIYZ010000103.1 GCA_905181675.1 Bacteroidetes bacterium MED-G20 | reverse complement strand
CAATACTTATTACACGTCTGGAATATATGTAGATACTCTTCAAACAACTTTAAGCTGTGATAGCATAGTAACGATGGATATGACTATTAATAATTCTATTCAAACTACGGATAGCTTGGTAGCATGTGATAGCGCCACATGGAACGGAAATGTATATACCACAACAGGTATTTATGTAGATACATTACAAACCATCAACGGATGTGATAGTATTGTGACAATGGACTTAACTATTAACTATTCCATTGCAACAAATGATAGCTTGGTAGCATGCGATAGCGCAATTTGGAATGGAAATGTATACACCACAACTGGTATTTATGTAGATACCTTACAAACCATCAACGGCTGTGATAGCATTGTAACAATGGACTTAACTATTAACTATTCTATTCAAACGACTGACAGCTTAATTGCTTGTGAAAGTGCAACTTGGAATGGAAATACTTATTTCGTGTCTGGAATATATGTAGATACGCTTCAAACAACTTTAAGCTGCGATAGCATAGTAACGATGGATATGACGATCAACTATTCTATTCAAACTAGTGATAGCTTGGTTGCTTGTGATAGTGCAACATGGAATGGAAATGTATACAACACAACTGGAATTTATGTAGACACATTACAGACTAGTTTAGGATGTGATAGTATAGTAACAATGGATGTGACCATTAATAATAGCAATGTTGGTTTTGATACTTTGATTGGTTACAATGTTTTAATTTGGAATGGTAATTCTTACAATTCATCAGGAACTTATGTAGATACTCTTTTAACTAGTTCTGGATGCGACAGTATAGTAAATCTTGATCTTACAATGTTCTATACTTTATTTAGTAACGACAGTATGGTTGCTTGTGACAGTGCCATATGGAATGGAAACACTTATACTAATACAGGAATATATATTGACACTCTAACTTCAATTAATGGCGCTGATAGCATAGTAACTATAGATATGACGATTAACTATTCCATTGCAACTAGCGATAGCTTAGTTACTTGTGATATTGCAATATGGAATGGAATAACCTATACGACATCCGGAATATATACTCAATTTTTCCAAACCATCAATGGTTGTGATAGTACAGTATTTAATGATATTACCATAAATAACAGTATTACTACTTTCGATGTTCAATCTTCTTGCGATGAGTATTTATGGAATGGAAATACTTATAATTCATCTGGAACTTATATAGATACACTTTCTACAATTGTGGGTTGTGATAGTATTGTATACTTAAATCTAAATATTTACAATACATCTCCAGTGTCAGCAGGGTCAGATACAACACTTTGTTTTGGAGAATCTATTACTTTAAATGCTATTGGAAATGGAACTCTTAGTTGGAACAACGGAGTAATTGATGGTCAATCATTTATTGTCGATTCTACAAGGGTTTACATAGCTCAATTGACTAACTCTTACGGATGTATTACAAATGACTCAATGACCCTAGCAGTGGTTAGCTTACCTAATGTTGATGCAGGTTCTAATCAAGTAATCTGTCAAGAGGATTCAGTTCAATTAATTGGTTCTGGTGCCAATACTTACAACTGGTCACACTCAACAATATCTGTTTTTGATAGTGTTTATGTTGCACCAACTCAAACTACTACTTTCTATTTAAATGGCGTGGATAATAATGGATGTGAAAACAACGATTCTATGACAATCTCTGTAAATAACCTTCCAAATATTGCCATAGATTCCATCTCTCCAATTTGTTTTGGAGATAGCATTGCCCTAAATGCAACTGGCGGGATATTATATATTTGGTCTGGTGGTATTAGCAATAATTATTCTTTTATTCCGGATTCTTCTCAAACATTTACCGTTAACGGAACAGACAACAATGGTTGTGAAAATTCAGATTCTGTTCAAGTCCAAGTTAATAGCTTACCAACAGTATTTGCTGGCAACGATACTTCCATATGTTTCTTAGATACGATTTCTCTAACTGCATCTGGTAATTCTACATCTTACACTTGGAATAATGGTATAATTGACGGTGCATTATTTTCTCCAGATTCTTCTCTTGAATATATTGTCTCTACTTTAGATTCTAATTCCTGCTTTAATTCGGATACTATTAATATTCAAGTAACTATTATCCCTGTTAATGCTGGTGCAGACCTAGAGTTGTGTTTTGGAGAGTCTATCTCTTTAAATGGAATTGGTCCTAATCCAATATGGTCTCAAGGGGTTTTAAATGGCGTTGTATTCTTACCGGATAGTTCTAGTGAATATTTCCTAACTGTTTCTGATACCAATGGATGCTTTAGATACGATACATTAAATATAAAAGTAAATATTCTTCCGAATGTGTCTGCTGCTGAAGATACCATAGTATGTAGAGGAGACGGAATTCAATTGTATGGTTCTGGTGCAGAAACCTACGAGTGGGATTATGGATTCTTTAACGGAGAGTTATTCTCCCCAGAAACTTCTGGAAATTATATTGTAACTGGAACTGATTCTAACAGATGCGAAAATTCAGATACTATATACGTTGCAATTATGGAAAACCCAATAATTGATTATACAGTAACTCCAGTAGTATATGGAAATGATGCAACCATTATGGTAGATGTAACTGGCGGAAATCCATGGTTGGATTGTGGGACTTTACAACCTTGTCAACAGCCATATAATTACGATTGGGACATTGACGGACTTGGAGATATGGACGACGAGCTACATCAATTTTATTTAAATCCAGGGGATTATTTTATAACCGTTTACGATAGTTTAACATGTAGAGATACAGCAACCATAACAATAGAAAATAACTTCCAAATATTTGTCCCTAACGCTATTACCCCAAATAACGATAGCTACAATGATACTTGGGACATAAGAGGAATTAATAATTTCCCAACTGCTACTATTCTAGTTTTTGATATTCAAGGACAAGTAATTTTCCAACACAACAACGCAAATGGAGATTACCAACCATGGAATGCTAGATACTTAAATGGACAAATTATACTTTCAGCAGATTATTATTATCAAATTATTTTAGATGCAGATAACCCTAACACAAACAATACTAAATCAGGCTCTATAATTATTGTTTATTAAATGTTTAAGATTGAGACATATCGTTCTTTAATTAGCATTGTTCTACTACTTGCTGCAAGTACGAACTTTATCTCTCAGAATGTTTTGCATAGAAATAATTACTTCATTCAAGAGTATTTAATTAACCCAGCTTTCACAGGAGGGAAAAATTTCAATCCATTTTATATGAGTTATAGAAATCAATTTTCACAATTGAAAGAAAGACCTCAAGTATTCTCAGCAAGTGGATATTATATAGTTAACTCCTCTAGTAATGTTTCGGGAAGTCTTTATTCATCTGAAACCCCTTCGTTTCAACAGGTATTTGCAGAAGTTAATTATTCTCATGATTACCATTTTTCTCAATGGGCGCACTTCACATTAGGTGGTGGTCTTATTTTTAACCAAACAGTACAGGACTTCTCTTCAGTGGAAGTAATTGATTTAGGAGATCCATCATTAACAATGGGAAATAACTCTGGTACTGCAATAGATGGTGCAATTGGGGTTAAATACTTTCTTAAAAGATTTAAAACTGGAATATCTATTAAAAATATTTTAGAAAGTAATATATCCAACGAATCTTCAAATAATGTCTATGAAAATAAATTAGCTAGAGAAATTAACTTTATTGCTCAGTATGATTTTACTATTGACAGTTTACTGCATATAGAGCCATTATTCGTTGCTAGAAGATTTACTCAAAGAAAAGAAAACTATTATAATTTTTCAGTAGTTTCCAACTACAAGAGTCTATATACTTTAGGAGCTACCTATAGGATGAATAGCGATTTTTCCGCTAATGCTATTTCTTTAATTGGTGGATTGCAGTATAATAAGTTTTATTTTCTGTATAGCCATCAATTATTTGTTGCAGATGCAGATGTTGCAGGAAATAATACCGAGTTTACCGTAGGTTATAGATTTCCCCTTCACCCTAGCAAAGAATTTGTTGACAACGACTTAGACGGGGTAGTTAATAAGAAAGACACCTGTCCTGAAGTATATGGGCCTAGGAAATATAGTGGATGCCCTTTAGAATTTTGGGCTCCTTTACTTGCTTTAAGAGCAGATAATATTCCAGATACAATTTTAATAAATGACTCTCTTGTTTTTAGTTTTGATAGGCTAACTCAAAATCAAATAGACTCCTTAAAATTATATTTACTTGATGAGAACGGAAATATAGTTTATCAAGCTACAAAAAACGAACATGGATTTATTTTTAATTATCTTCCTTCTTCTGGGGATTACTTTTTCAAAATGGACAACATGCCAGAAGGAATTACAGAAGAATACATAAGAGTTGCTTTTATGGAAAATGATGAAAGAAGGGAACTGGTAGCTCATTTAGTGGATAAAGAAATGCTATACATGTTTTCTCGAATAAATCCAACTGCTAGTGATGAGCCAACCTTACTTATCATCAATGAACAAAATCAAGTACTTGCTGTAGGTCTACAAAAAGACGGTGTATTTGTTTTTACCCATATACCAGATGAACACGAATATCACTACAGTATGGTAAATGGTGATTCAGCAGTTAGTAATGACAGCTTTCAAGTAGCTTACGATTTAGAAGGACAAGAACAAACCATTAGAACTATTTACCACAAAATAAATGGTATGTATAAGTATAATCCTCATTTTGAAAACGAAGATTTTTCAGATCTTTCCCTAGTTTTTATAGATGAGAATAACAATTATGACTTTAATTTTAAAAAGCTTTCTTCAGAGCAAGCTGATATGGTTAATCTAGTAATTGTAGATGCAGATGGAAATATCATATCTACAGCAGAAAAAACAGCAGATGGATTCGCCTTTAACTACATTCCTACGTCTGGAGAGTACTCCTATAAACTGGAAAATATGCCAGAGGGTACAGAGTTTGATTTTATGGAGCTCGATATAATTCAAGCTGGAGTAAAAAAGAAGATTCAAGCAAATGTTGAACAAAATGACTATGTCTTTAATTTTAAAAAGCTAAGTGCAAATCAAGCCAATTTAGCTAATCTGGTAATAGTAGATGCAGATGGAAACGTGCTTTCAAGAGCAGAGAAAACAGCAGATGGATTTTCTTTCAGAAATATTCCTACTTCTGGAGATTACTCCTATAAACTGGAAAATATGCCAGAAGGTATAGAATTTGATTTTATGGAAATCAACATTATTGAAGAAGGAGTGAAAAAGAAAATAGTTGCAGAAGTATATGACAGTGAAAAACTAGAGGAATTAGATGATGCTAATAAGAAAACTATTAATTCTTTGATTGCTTCTGGAAGTTATCAAAAAATCATGAACTCTTTAAGAGCTCTTAGTAATGAAAATATTAAGTCGATGTCAAAATCAGAGGCTAGAAAAAGAGGCCACTATTTAACAATTCAAGTAGGTGCATTTAGATACCAAATGAACGAAGAAACATTAGATTTTATCAATGCAAACTATGGCGATGATTTTCATATTGTAAAAGATAAAAGATTAGATTATGATCTTTATATGCTAGGGAGATACAAATCCTTATCCGATGTTAAACAAATGAATGCAATTATTAAAGAATCTGGATTCACAGACTGTTTCATTATGGGTGTTGAAAATAGAAGTCCTGCTTCAGCCCTAAGAATTATTAAAAATTTCCCAGGCTACAGATAATTTTCAAAATTATTTATATAAAAAAAGACGCTTTGTATAAAGCGCCTTTTCTAAGTAGTTGCGGGGGTAAGACTCGAACTTACGACCTTTGGGTTATGAGCCCAACGAGCTACCAACTGCTCCACCCCGCATGACAAAGTTAATTTTTGTTTCTATTATTGCAAACTAATCTCTGTAAAATGTCACATAAATCTGGTTTTGTTAATATAATAGGTAGTCCAAACGTTGGGAAATCAACTCTTATGAACCAATTGGTAGGAGAGAAGTTGTCTATTATCACTTCTAAAATGCAAACAACTCGTCATCGAATCATGGGAATGGTCAATGAAGACGAATATCAAATAGTTTTTTCCGACACTCCAGGAATTATTAATCCTGCCTATAGATTGCATCAGAATATGATGAAATTTGTTTCAGAAGCGCTAAATGATGCAGATGTTATTCTAATGGTTACAGATATTTATGAAGACCCAAATAAAATGGAAGATAGGTTGGTTCAAATAAATAATATAAAAGTCCCAACACTTCTTCTATTAAATAAAATTGATCTTTCCAATCAAGATTCTTTGGAAAAAATCGTCAACTTATGGAAGAGTAAATTGCCTAAAGCGCAAATTTTGCCAATTTCAGCTCTTCACCAAATGAGTATTCAATTTATTTTACCCAAAATTTTGGAATGGTTGCCAGAAAACCCTCCGTATTTTGACAAAGACCAGTTAACCAATAAGAGCATGCGGTTCTTTGTATCTGAAATTATAAGAGAGAAAATTCTAATAATCTATCAAAAAGAAGTTCCTTATTCTTGTGAAGTAGTTGTGGAGGAATATAAAGACGAAGAAAAAATAGTTAGAATAAGAGCCAATGTTATGGTCTCTAGAACCAGTCAAAAAGCTATTGTAATTGGTCATCAAGGGAAAAAAATTAAAAAGCTTGGGACAGATGCTAGACTAGATATAGAGTCTTTCATCTCTAAAAAGGTATATTTGGAGCTCTATGTTAAAGTGGACAAAGATTGGAGAGATAAAGAAGGAAAACTAAAAAAATATGGGTATTGAGTAATATAGTAGCAATTGTAGGAAGACCAAATGTTGGAAAATCAACTTTATTCAACAAATTAATTGGTGGAAGAAGGGCGATAGTTAAAGAAGTTAGTGGAGTTACTAGAGATCGTCACTATGGTAAATCTGAATGGAACGGAAAACAGTTTTCTGTAATCGATACTGGAGGATATGTCTCTGGATCGGACGATATTTTTGAAGGAGAAATAAGAAGGCAAGTAAAGATTGCAATTGACGAGGCAACTGTAATTATTTTTGTGGTAGATGTAGAAACTGGAATAACAGATTTAGACGAATCAGTTGCTAAAATTCTTAGAAGCTCTAAAAAACCAATAATTGTTGTTGCCAACAAAGTAGACAACAACGAAAGAATCAGTAGCACTTTTGAATTTTATCAATTTGGATTAGAACATGTTTTTGCAATTAGTGCTATTAATGGCTCTGGAACAGGAGATATGCTAGACCATTTAGCAGAACAGTTGTACAACGACAAGCAAGTTCCTGAAAATGAAATTCCTAGAATTGCCATAGTTGGTAAACCCAATGTTGGAAAATCCTCTTTGACTAATGCTCTTTTAGGAGAAGATAGAAATATTGTCACTGATATTTCAGGAACTACTAGAGATGCAGTAGATACTCATTTTAATTCTTTTGGTTTTGACCTAACTCTTGTAGATACTGCTGGGATTCGTAAAAAAAGTAAGGTGCATGAGGATATTGAATTTTATTCTGTGATGAGAGCAATTAGAGCAATTGAGGATTGTGACGTTTGTTTATTTATGATAGATGCTAATGAAGGAGTACAGAAACAAGACCTTAGTATTTTTTCTGTTATTGAAAAAAACAAAAAGGGGGTAGTTTTACTGATTAATAAATGGGATACTATAGAAAAAGAGACAGCTACTTTAAAAGAGTATGAAGAAAATATATTGTCTAAAATAGCTCCTTTTACAGATATTCCAATATTATTTATTTCGGCACTAAATAAACAAAGAATTCATAAGGCGCTTGAAGCTGCAATGGAAGTATTTGAAAATAGAAAACAAAAAATACCAACCTCCAAATTAAATGAGGTTATGCTGGCAGCAATTGAAAAAAATCCACCTCCTGCTTTGAAGGGAAAGTATGTTAAAATAAAATATGTAACACAACTCCCAACACATTCCCCAGTCTTTGCATTCTTTTGTAATTTGCCACAGTACGTGAAAGATCCTTACAAAAGATATTTAGAGAATCAACTCAGAAAGGTTTTCAACTTGAAAGGAGTTCCAATAAGAGTTGTTTTCAAAAAGAAATAATTACTGTCCAAAACTAGATTTTATTTTCTCTACGTAGTCTAACTTTTCCCAAGGAAAAAGCTCTACTTCAACGTTTATTTTACTGCCGTCAGCAGCAGTGAATTCTTTTTTAATTTTTTCAGGACTTCTTCCCATGTGTCCATAGGCAGCAGTTTCAGAATAAATAGGACTTCTTAAATTAAATCTTTGTTCAATAGCATATGGACGCATATCAAAAATCTCATTTAATTTCTCAGCTATTTGACCATCATTCATGTCAACTTTACTAGTTCCATAAGTGTTTACGTAAAGGCCTACAGGTTCTGCTACACCAATAGCATAAGCAACTTGTACTAGAACTTCTTCAACTATGCCAGCAGCAACCAAATTTTTTGCAATATGTCTGGTTGCATAGGCAGCAGATCTATCCACCTTACTAGGGTCTTTTCCAGAAAATGCCCCACCACCGTGAGCACCTTTTCCACCATAGGTATCTACAATTATTTTTCTCCCAGTAAGTCCAGTATCTCCATGTGGCCCACCAATTACAAAAATTCCAGTAGGATTTACATGGTAGTTTATATTTTCATTGAAGAGGCTTTGAATGTTAGCAGGTAGAAGGTTTTTAACCCTAGGAATTAAAATATTTATAACATCTTCTTTTATTTTGTTAAGCATCTTTGTCTCAGAATCAAAATCATCGTGTTGGGTAGAAACTACAATAGCATCTATTTTTACAGGATTATTCTGGTCATCGTATTCAATAGTAACTTGAGACTTAGAATCTGGTCTTAAATAAGTCATTTCCTTGCCTTCTTTTCTTAAAGTAGCCAACTCTTTTAATAGCAAATGAGAAATTTCAAGTGGAAGAGGCATAAAATTTTCTGTCTCGTTGGTTGCATAACCAAACATCATACCTTGATCTCCTGCACCTTGATCTTCATCTTTAGTTCTTTCTACACCCTGGTTTATGTCTGGTGATTGCTCATGAATTGCAGACAACACACCACAAGAATTACCATCAAACATATATTCGCTTTTAGTGTACCCTATTTTATTAATAACGTCTCTAGCTATTTTTTGAACGTCTAAATATGCTTTGGACTTTACTTCACCAGCTAAAATAACTTGTCCTGTAGTAACAAGTGTCTCGCAAGCAACTTTGGAGCTAGAGTCAAATGCTAAGAAATTATCAATTAAAGCATCTGATATCTGATCAGCTACTTTGTCTGGGTGTCCTTCGGAAACAGATTCAGAAGTAAATAAATATGCCATAGTTTAATAAGTTTTTGGAAGATTGAACCTTAATGTTCATTTTAGCTTTTTTTGGTGGTTGCAAGCATTCAAATCATTCCACTAGTTTATCAAGCAAATGTAAAAAAATCTTAATTTAAAAGAAGTTATTTAGTTAGTTTTTTAAACAAATCTTCTAGAGTATCGGAGTGTTGTTTTATTTCTAGGATTAGTATTTCATTTTCTTGTGCATATTTAGAAATCAATTTTCGTAAATCTTCCATACCAGTATAACTAAACAGCCATTTATTATCTTTTTTTTCAATTTTAGTTTTGGAGAAGTATTTTTTTAAGTGTTTGCTATCAATTTTGTTTTCAAATTCTACTAAAACTAATTGTTCTTTTACGTTGTTTTTTGGATTAGATAGATTATCAAGATTTCTATCTGCAACAATTTTACCATTGTTAATTACTACAATTCTATCGCAAATAGATTCAACTTCTTGCATAATATGGGTAGATAGCATTACCGTTTTATCTCTGCCTAATTCCTTAATTAATGCTCTAATATCTTCCAGTTGGTTAGGGTCTAAACCACTAGTAGGTTCATCCAGAATTAAAACTTCAGGATCGTGCACAATTGCCTGTGCAATTCCTACTCTTTGCTGGTAACCTTTAGAAAGTTGCCCTATTTTTTTATGGGCTTCTTTTGCCAAACCAACTTTTTCTATTACTTCTGCCACAGCACTTTTAATATCTTCTACTTTGTGCATTTGAGCAATAAAGGCAATAGATTCTCTGACATACATATCTTCATACAAAGGATTATTTTCTGGTAAATAACCAATTTTGCTTTTCACCCCAATTTCATTTTCATGTATAGATAGTCCGTTCACAAGAACATTTCCCGAGGATGGTTTAATAAAACAAGAAATAATTTTCATGGTAGTTGACTTTCCAGCTCCGTTAGGCCCTAAGAAACCAACTATTTCACCAGAATTCACTTTGAAACTAACTTCATCAAGAGCCAATTGCTCTTGGTAATACTTGCTTAATTTTTGTACTTCTATACTCATATTGTAAAATTCTTCTGCTAAAATAACGCTTAACAACAGAAATATCTAAATTTTATGAATTGGAATTCATTCTGTTGTAAATTTATACAATGCAAAAAGGAAAGGTATATAGATCTACAGGTAGTTGGTACGATGTAAAATTAGATTCAGGTAGTTTTATAAAAGCAAGGATTCAAGGTAAGTTTAGAAACCAAGCTATTAAAACTACCAATCCAGTTTCTGTTGGAGATGAGGTAGGTTTATTAATCAATGACAATAACGAAGCAGTAATAAATAAAATATATCCAAGAAAAAATTACATAATTAGAAAATCAGTTAATCTTTCCAAAGAGGCACATATTATTGCCTCCAATCTAGATTTAGCTGTTTTGCTAGTAACTGTTATCAACCCATTAACTTCTCCAGGATTTATAGATAGATTTACTGTTACAGCTCAAGCATATAATATTCCACTTTTAATAGTTTTTAATAAGGTTGAAATTTATGATAAAAAGGCAATTGAAAAACTAGAAATATTTGAAAAATCTTACCATAAGGCTGGGTATGAAACTATGAGAATGTCTGTTTTACAAAATTTAGCAATGGACACCTTTGTAGAAAAAATACAAAACAAAACTGTACTTGTTTCGGGCAATAGTGGTGCTGGGAAATCTACATTAATTAATAAGATAATTCCAGATTTAGCACTGAAAACAGGAGAGATTTCTGCATCTCATAATACGGGAAAACACACGACTACTTTTGCTGAAATGTTTGATTTTGATGAAAAAACACAAATTATAGATACCCCTGGAATTAAAGGTTTTGGATTGGTAGATTTTGACAAATCTGAATTGTCTAGGTTTTTCCCAGAAATGTTGCAAATGTTACAATATTGTAAATTTCATAACTGTAACCACATTAATGAGCCAGGTTGTGAAGTTCTAAATCAGTTAAGTAAAAATAATTTTTCTTTAACTAGACACCAGAGTTATTTGGCAATGTATCAGGAAGATCAAGATTCTAGCTACAGAAAAAATAATTACCCATGAGAGTAGTTATTCAAAAAGTTAAAAGCGCTTCTGTTGAAGTTAATGACCAATTGATTGGCGAAATTAATAAAGGCTTGGTGGTATTGGTTGGATATGAATCTTTAGATAGTATTGAAGATATTTCATGGTTAGTACATAAGATAGTCAATATGAGAATTTTTGACGATTCTAACGGTAAGTTGAATTTATCAGTTTCGGATTTAAATGGTGAGATCTTGTTAGTTAGCCAATTTACTTTACATGCATCGGTTAAAAAAGGAAATCGTCCGTCATATATTAAAGCAGCCAATTCCAAAAAAGCAAACCAAATGTATGAATTAACAATAAGTGAGTTTGAAAAGGTATTAAAAAGAAAAATTTCAACAGGAAAATTTGGAGCAAATATGGAAGTTTCACTCGTAAATAATGGTCCTGTTACAATAACGATAGACACTAAGAATAAAGAATAAAATGGAAGAAATTACAATAAAAAAGTCTCAGGAAATGGTAGACAATTGGATAAAAACTTTCGGAGTTAGATATTTCAATGAATTAACCAATATGGCTATTTTGACTGAAGAAGTTGGGGAAGTAGCTAGAATTATATCTAGAAAATTTGGAGAGCAAAGTGAAAAAAGCTCGGATGGTAATTTAGATTTAGCAGATGAGTTAGCAGATGTGCTTTTTGTGGTAATATGTTTAGCAAATCAGACAGGAATTGATTTAGAAAAAGCATTAATTAATAACATTAATAAAAAAACAAAACGAGATTCTACTAGACATTTTCGAGACTTGTAAAATAGGTGAATTTACGTTAATTCACTGGCTTATAGGGTTTTCTATATTTTTGACTTGTCTTTTTTAGTTATATTTGCCACACTTTTAAAAAAATATATATGGAATCTTTAATTATAATAATATTAGTTTTAGCGGTTTTTGGCATTTTTAGGTCGCAAATAAATGGTGCAAAACCATCTGGGATAATAGATTTAAAAGATACAACCAACAATTGGATTAGTGATAAATCTTGGATTAGTAGATTAACTCCAATTTTTAGTGGATTAGTAATAGTTTACAATTTGCTATTGTGGATATTAAACGGGTTATATGCTATTGTTGATATATTGAAATATATTTTTAACATTCTTAGGATTGTTGTTTTGTGGGTATGGAATAATATTATACATCCAACTCTATTCTTAACTGCAAAATTAATTTGGCATTATTTAATTGTTTTTTTATGGAAATTATTCCTGTCTTCAATAAGTTCAAACAAGTTAAAAGAAGTTTTTAAAAGAAAGAACATTACTTTTTCATTTAAAATATTGATTCAAATATTTTCTATCTCAATATTTTTCTTTTTCATTTCAAGACTATTTAATTTTAGTCAAGTAGCTAACTATATTTTAATAATATTTTCATTAATTTTTGTGCAATACCAAATTTTTGAATCAACTAATTTTTTTACTAATTCTACCTCATCAACTAAAAGAAAGTTAAAAATTATTGGAACCTCCATTGCTTCATCCACAGTCTTTTTTGTCTTAGTTTTTCTTTTCAAGAATTATTCTGAAAAAGTTATTATTCAGGGACTTGGAGTTACCATAGGTCAAATCGCAATTCCAATAATTCTTTTATCATTATATGTTTTTGTTATATCTACCTTTTTTATCGCCCCTTATTTAAATAAAAACGATGATAATTCATTTGATTTATTAAATTTCTTAAAACAATCCTCTGCCAGATTAGTTAAATATTTCTATTCTATTCCCTTTCATTTGTTAGGAATATTAATTGTGTCAATTGTTCCAATTCTCATAGCATTGGTAATGTCTTTCGGAATTAATTTTACTACTGAGAAGTCTATTCCAGAATGGTCTTCTACTGCAAATAACTTATCTTCTTTTATACCTGAAATTAAACAAAACAAAAAGTCTATTATATCAGTTAAATCAGAAATGCTGCAAAATGATTCTATTTATAAAAATGATATTGCAATTGTTGACACAAAAATTGAAGACTTAACATCAAGTTTAGACGAAGCTGAAATATTAAAAGGTTTACTTATTCCTAACCAAATTCTTTCTTTTGAAGGAGATCCTTTTGTTGGTGAAAAACAAAAATTTAGTTTTTTAGAAACAATTAGTGCCTCAACTTATGTTATTAAAATTATTAACAGTTCCAATGACTCTACCGTAAGAGAGTTTACTAAATACCAAAAAAATAAACGAGATGATGGTATAATCAATACTTATGTTTTCAATCATAAATGGAAAAAATCTGGAACTTACAGGATAGAAATAAGTCCTAAGAACAGCTGTGAAACTGGCAAACCATTTTCAAAAATTATTAATGTTGATAATAAACCAGAACAAAAACTTAGCTTTAAAAATCCAACGGGAAAAAATCTGATTTGTGCTGGAGATACTGTATTCTTTAAAGCTGACCAAAGTAATTGGGTAGAATCCTGGCATTGGGAATTACCTGATGGTTGTAAATATATCTCTGAAGATACCGAATCAAAAATTGAAGTTGTTTGGGGTAACCAACCAGGAACTATAAGAGTTTACGGTGTTGGTGCTAAAGGTGAAAATCAGATATCTGTTACCAAAGGTTTACTGGTTAATATTATCCCTAAAATAGGTTCTCCAATGGCTTATATCGGTATGATTGATGACGAAGCAATAGAATATTTTCAATATCCAAGTAGAGAAGTATTATTTTATACAATGGTAGATGTAGA
>CAJIYZ010000102.1 GCA_905181675.1 Bacteroidetes bacterium MED-G20 | reverse complement strand
CTACTTTTAGTTGCTTATAATAATTTTCAAGAATAATTACTAAATCGTTGAAGTTCTTCTCAATTGCGTATTGAACTCTAATTATTTCAATGTTTTTTAAGTGAATTTCGGGATCATTAATTTCATTTTTTAAATTCTCAAAATCTTCAAACCCATTGATGAAATCTTTTTCAGAAAAATTTACATCTCCATTTTTTATTTTTTCTACTAATAGATTTTTCATTTGAATAAAGTAAAGCTGAAATTCGTCGACTTTTGCTTGCTTTTTTTGCAGTTCAAGAATGTTTTTTTTGATTAGTATAAAGTCTCCTTGGGGATAATATGGGAGAATTTTTAATTTAAGCCTTTGTATTTTTAAGGTTGTCAAGTAATCGTTAGAATTGTTGGATTTTTTTTCTTCTTTAGTTAATACTGCCCAAGCTTCAGAGTATTTTTTAAAGTCTATAAAATATTTTGCCAAAGTTAGCATCCCATCTCTAGATGTGGATTTCACTTGGTCTTCTGTGTTTTCTAAAATCAGAAAATTAATTAGCTCTTTGGTTATTCTTTTTCTAATTGCATGATAATTAGGATCCCCTTTATGGCTTAATTTCTTATAAGAATTTGTGTTATAATGGATAGTGAGCTCTTCAAAGAGATTGACATCTTTTCTAAAGCTAGAGGGTCTTTTTCTTGCAAAAAATTTGATGAAATTTCTCAGTGTTTTTTTTGAAAATGTACTTGATATCTCTTTAATTAAATCCAATTAAATCGCTTTTAAATAATTAATATTTAATGATAATGTTACAAAAATAAATAATGTTATATACATTTAAGGCCAAGTTTTAGATATGAAATACACTCTTATTACAGGTGCAAGTCAAGGTATGGGCTTAGAAATGGCTAGAGAATGTGCAAGTTTAGGGAGGAATGTATTGCTTATTTCTTTGCCAAAAGAAAATTTAAATAATTTATGTGAAAATTTAAGAGATGAATTTAATATTCAAACAGATTTTTACGAAATTGATTTAACTGGGGGGAAAAGTGCTGAAGAAATTTTCAAATGGGTTAAAAAAAATAATTATTCTATTGATTTCTTAATTAACAATGCCGGCTTTGGTGGGGTTGGTCCATTTGAGGATTATACTTTAGCCTATGTAGAGAAAATGATTGACTTGAATATTAAAGCAACTACACGAATGACCCACTTTTTCATTCCAGAGTTGAAAAAAAATTCTCCTTCTTTCATACTAAACAATGCAAGTATGATTGCAAATTTCCCATGTCCTTATAAATCTGTTTATGCTGCTTCAAAGGTTTATGTAAAATACTTTACCGAGGCTTTGAGAATAGAACTGATGAGTTTTGGAATTAGTGTTAGTCTACTTCAGCCAGGTGCAACTCCAACAAATGAGATAGTAAAAAATCAAATTAAAAAAGGGGGATTTCTTGCTAGGGTTTCTGTTACAGAAACTCATGAAGTAGCTAAAAAAGCTGTTAGAAACACCTTAAAAGGAAGACCAGTAATTATCCCTGGTTGGAAAAACAGGATGTCTTTAAGATTTTTAAAGATATTGCCTTATAGTTTACTTCAAATAGTGATTTTGAGAAGCTATAAATCCATGCAAAAAAATTAAATATAGTATACTTTTTTATTATGTTATATATATGACATTTAACATTTTAAGTGTCAAAATACATGATAAAAATATCTTTTTTTTGGGTAATTTTACAAATAGTCGAAAGTTTTTTTTCTACTTTTACGTTAAAATTATAATTCATGAAAAATATATTCTTCTACACATTATTTGCATTTATTTTCTTTTCAAATATAAAGTTTAACGCACAATCTCAATCAGCTGCTGTTTTAAGTGTCTATACTCAAAGCGCTAAAATAAGTCCTGAGATGGCAGAAAGTGTTCTTAGAGTCGAAATGACAAAAACAGAACAATTCAAAGTCATAGATAAATTAGACATGAAGGAAATACTTGAAGAAAATCAAATTGATATAACCAACTGTTATGGTAAAAAATGTCTTTTAAGAGTTGGAAAAAGTGCTGGGGTAGACAAAGTAATAACTGGGTCTATAGAGAATTTAGGAAAAAAGATAGTGATTACTGTCAAAATTTTAGATGTAGCTTCCGAAAGCTACGATAAGGTTGCTATTGAGGAGTTTATTAACCTTGATTCAGAAATTCAAAACATGGTAAAAATTGTAGTTAACAAGTCATTAGGGATTGAAAATAGTAAAGAAATATTAAGCACTCTAGTATATTTCAACCAACCACCAGAAACTCCAACAACTTATATAAAAAATAATGGCCCTAGAATGGGACTTTCCTATGTTATTGGTAATACTTCAAAAATACTCTCAGCACCCGAGACTAACGGAGGATGGGGACATAAAAATCCAGTTGTAATGTCACAACTTGGTTACCAATTTGAAGGCTCATACTTAAGTGCTGGAGATTTTCAAGCATTAATTGAGGGTATGATTTTCCTCAATGGAATTGAAAAAGAAATGTTTAGCCCGTCATTTGCCTTATTAAATGGATTCAGAAGTTCTAAAAATGGTTGGGAGTTTGGATTTGGGCCAACATTTAGATTAACTAAAATGGCCAAAGGGTACTATCTTGGGGATACGTTGGGTGGAAGCTATGATGTAATAGATGATTGGAGACTTGCTTCAGAGTGGAATGGTCCAGGGATAAATCCATACGAAGATAAAGATAGAATAGACAAAAGAGGAACCACACGTTTAAAAACTGGATGGGTTTGGGCTATTGGAAGAACCTTTCACTCTGGTTATTTAAACATTCCTGTTAATCTCTTTTATTCAAGTGGCAAAGATGGTGGTTATATTGGACTATCTATGGGCTTTAATATAGCTAAAAAAGATTAGTTTTTTGAAAAATATATTTGGTTTACTATTATTAATTCCTATTATAAATTGGGGGCAAAAAGCAGGAGATTCAATAATGTTTGTTACTATTTACAATAGTGAATATAATGGAACTATTGTAAATATTGATGTAGATGGTTATTTTTTTAAAAGTGGGGAAAAAAGGGTTCTTTATTTAAAGAATACAGAAATAAAGAGTTTTCAAACTTATACAATTAATAGATCGAAATTAAATGCCCTTGAAAAGCAAATCCCAAGTTTAAACGCTGATATTTCAAACTCTATAAACAACAAAAAAGAAGAGGGGCTAATTGAAATCAATAAATTAAGTTCGATAACTGGT
>CAJIYZ010000101.1 GCA_905181675.1 Bacteroidetes bacterium MED-G20 | reverse complement strand
AGCATTGTTCAGTTATCGAATAGAAAACAGCATTATTGAACTTAAAAGTAATGTCAATTTAAATCTTCTAATTTGTTCTTTAATTGTTGGAGTTCTATTTGTAATAACTTTTAATTTATATGCTTTTACAGCTCAAAAAATTGGGATCACCTTAAGTACAATTGCCAATAAAATGTCCATGATTATCCCCATTTTAATTGGGTTAATTTTATTTAAAGAAGAAGTTACCCTGATTAAAGTAATAGGAATATTTCTTGCACTTGGGGCAATTATATTTTCCTCAAAAGAAGATAAAAAAAGTAAAAAACTAAGCCAAGTAAATATGTTAATCCTCTCGCTTCTTTTTATTGGTCAAGGATTAGCAGACGGTATATTAAACTGGGCTCAAAAAAATATTTTAAATAGTGACAATATGAATCTTTTCTTCACATTGACATTCCTTTCCGCAGGATTAGCCGGTGGTTTATACATTTTTTACAAAATTAAAACTTCAAATTTTAAGATGAATAAAAAAAGTATTTTATGGGGAATTACCCTTGGAATCCCAAACTATTTGACCCTGCTTTATTTCATGAAATCTTTAAAAAATGATTTATTTAGTTCCTACCAAGTTTTTCCAATTGTAAATATTGGTGTCATAGTACTATGTACTATATTATCTGTAATCCTATTCAAGGAAAAAGTTTCTTTTTACAAATGGATTGGTGTTGGATTTGGGATATTAGCTATTTCTCTAATACTATTTTAGTTTAAACTAAAGTATCGTCAATTGAAGCTGTGAGCTTGTAAAGTTTCTTAGCTGTTTCCTCTTTTATGCCAACCAGAGGTAATCTCACAAAATCAGAGCATATGTTAATTAGTTTTAGCAAGTGTTTAATTCCAGCAGGATTTCCATCTACAAATAAATAATGAATTATCTCAAATAGTTCATAATGTTTTTCTTTAGCTAAATCCAAATTTTGGTTCAAAGCTGCATCAACCATAGTAGAGAATCTTTTAGGAAAAGCATTGGCAACTACGGAAATTACTCCATCTCCACCGACCAAAATATGTGCAAGAGTAAGTGCGTCGTCTCCAGAAATTACTAGAAAATTATCAGGTTTTTTTAAAATAATTCTCATTATTTGCTCTAGGTTGCCTGAGGCTTCTTTAACTCCAATAATATTTTTAAAATCTTTTGCTAGTTTAACCGTTGTGTCTGAGGATATATTAGAACTTGTCCTTCCAGGTACATTATAAATTATAATTGGAAGATTGGATGCATTAGAGATGCATTTAAAATGCTCATAAACACCTTCTTGAGATGGCTTATTATAATAAGGACTTACAGAGAGAAATCCATCAATTTTATAGTTTGAAAAAAACTTTATACTTTCACAAACAGCAGAAGTATTATTTCCTCCAACACCCAATAAAATAGGAAGTCTACCAGCATTTATTTCTATAATATAATCTAGTACAGCAATTTTTTCTTCAACACTTAAAGTAACTGACTCCCCTGTAGTTCCCTGAACAACTAAATAATTTGTTCCATTTTTGATCTGAAATTCTACTAATTTCTGTAAACCGTTGTAATCAACTTTTCCATTTAAATTAAATGGAGTTACCAATGCAACACCTGTTCCTTTGAATTTATCCATGACTAAATTTACTTCAATTTATTATATGCTTTTATTCTAGAGGGGTCTAATTCGGAAACTAGATTATAAATTTTATTTTTTGTAGTTGGAGAAGTGGGTAAATAGATTTTAATTAATTCTTCGTATTTGGCATTGAAAAATAATTGCATATTTAAAGAAGAGGGTCTGCTCTTATGAATTTCTAACAAATCACTTATCGAGGTAGTAATTTCTTCAATACATGTGTCTCTATTAAGGTAGCACTGGTCTAAACCCTTAATATGGTAATTATAAAAAGACTTTCTTAGTGAGGAAAATTGAGGCTGTAAAGCATTTTGTATAAGCCAAAACCTATTGTTACTTCCATCCCCTGCTGGAGCCTTCCACCCAGGCTCTGATGCACTTTGGCAAATACTTAAAATTTGATCTGCTTTATTAAAATATGGAGTTCCTCCTTCCATGGAAAAAGAGTCGTAATCGTATCCCAGAATTATATATATATAATAAGCCAAAATATCGGCTAAATTATCTACATGCTGTCCTTCAAAATATTGAATAGGGGAATTCCTAATATATTTAAAAGTCACATTTTTATCGATATAGCTCATTAATAATGACTTGTAATCCGAATTAAAGACTGGTCTTTGAGACGTTATTTGAAGTTTTCCTGAAAAGTCATTTCCTGACTTTGAATTAAGGGTTAATAAAAATGAAACATCAATTTGTTCCTGCTGTTCAAACTTGTCATTGGTCCAATTGTAACCAAAATTGATGTATTCTATCATTGCATTTTTTAAAGAAGAAAAAATCTCTTCATTTGCAGGATTATTTTGAAGTGTAGGTGCTATAACTTGGACTTCACAATTAAATATTTGAGCTATAGATAATTTAGAGAATCCTAAAGCAACTATTAGTATAAGTTTAATTCTCAAATACATTCCTCCACAAAATTTAGAATATCTATTGCTACTAGATCTTTTGTCTTCAATTCGAACTCTCTTTCCTCTGATGGTGTTATCAAAGTTATTTTATTGGTATTATGACCAAAACCAGCACCAACATCTGATAAAGAATTTAAAACAATTGCATCCAGATTTTTTCTTTTCATTTTCTCATAGGCATTCTCAATCCCATTCTCTGTTTCAAGAGCAAAACCTATCACTATTTGTTTCTTTTTACTTTTTGCTAAAGCTTTTAAAATATCTGGTGTTTTTTTAAGTTGAATACTTATTTCTTGGTCTTGTTTCTTGATTTTATTTAAAGCTGGATTTTTTGGTTCATAATCAGCAACAGCAGCACTCATTATTAAAACATCTATTTTGCCAAATCTTTTTGTAATCTCGTTTTTCATTTCTAAAGTTGACTTAACGTCTATTCTTTCGACATTCTCTGGTGTTTTCAAGCTGACAGGACCAGATATCAGTTGAACATTTGCTCCTCTTTTTTGAGCTTCGTTTGCTAAGGCATATCCCATTTTTCCAGTTGAATGATTACCTATAAAACGTACGGGATCTATTGCTTCGTATGTGGGACCAGCAGAAATTAAAATATTTAGGTTTTTTAAAGTTGCTTTTTCAAGAAAATAATTATTTATAAAAGTTACTATTTCATCGGGTTCTTCCATTCTACCCTTCCCTTCTAATCCACTAGCTAACTCACCTTCCTTTGGTTCAATAACATTTAACGATCTATCTATTAATAGTTGAATATTTGTCTGAGTTGATTTATTTTTAAACATATCCAAGTCCATTGCAGGGGCAACAAAAACAGGTGCATTACAAGAAAGAAATGTGGATAAAAAGAAACTATTAGCTCTTCCAGAAACTAAATTAGATATTGTATTTGCCGTAGCAGGGGCAATGACCATTAAGTCTGCCCAAGAACCAAGATCGACGTGGTTATTCCATTCCCCAGTATTATCGTCTTTTATAAAATCTTTATAAACCGGATTTTTGGATAAAGTAGATAATGTAACAGTGGTTACAAATTGTAATGCAGATTCTGTAACAATAACTTTTACAAAAGCTCCATTTTTTATAAATTCTCTAATTAAAAAGGCTGATTTGTATGCTGCTATACTTCCAGTGATAGCTAGTAATACATTTTTGCCACTTAGCATGAAAAATGTTATTCTTTGGAATCTTCGTTTTCAGGAGATTTCCAAAATATTTTATCATTTTCTAACTCCTGAATAGCAATAGCGCCAGATTTTGGCAATCTTTCGTAGTATCTCGAAACTTCAATTTGTTCTCTGTTTTCAAATATTTCTTCAAGATTATCAGTGGAAGTAGCAAACTCATCTAGCTTTTGATTAAGTTCCTCCTTCATTTCAACATTAATCTGATTGGATCTTTTAGATAAAACAGTTATTGTTTCGTAGATATTACTAGTTTCTGTCTCTAGTTCTCTAAGACTTCTTGTAATTGTAGTTCTTTCTGCGGTACTATCTTTATATGCCATTTGTTAAATTTTGAGTTTTTCTAATTCTTTCAAGCTTGATAAGTAAAAGCTTTCCGCTTCTCTTGCAAACTTACTGCTTTTAAAAGAATCCACAAAACTATAATAAGATTTAATCGATTCTTCAAATCTTTCTATTTTTTTTGAGTCTACACTGTTTGAAGCGTATAAAAAGTTGGATTTTAATATTAAAAAAAGTATTTCCTCCTTAAAATTAGTATTAGGAAATTCAGAAATAGTGGTGTTCAAGGCAATGGTAGCTGATCTGAATTTTTCCATTTTGTAATAAAGTTTGCCTTTTTCAAAACTTTTAAGCTCTAACCTGTTCCTTAAATTACTAACCATTTTATTGCAACTGTCTATTAAATAGCTGTTAGGATGCTTGCTCATAAATAATTGAAATTCATCAATTGCTTTGTAACTTTCATCTTGGTCTAAATAATAATCCGGAGAATTCATCATTAAACAAATAGCAGAATTAAATGCACATTCTTCCACTCTCGAACTTTGAGGGAAGTTTTTTACAAATCTTTTAAAATAATACCCAGCAAGATAATAGTCACCCATGCAGTATTGATTTTGAGCATAGTAATAATACACGTCTTCCCCCTTACTTGTCATTCTAAAATAAGACATTAGTTCTTCTAATAATGGCAAGGATTTATAACACTGGTTATTTTCATAGTACTCCAAAGCCTTTTCATACTTCAAATTATAATCAGATCCTTTAAGAATTTTATTGTACTCCGAACAAGATAACATCATTGTCAAAACAATAGTTGTAATAAAAACAACCAGAGGAATATCATTAGAAAACTTTGATGAAAATCCTAGTGTACGCTTAAAATATTTTTCTCTTTTACAGCTCAAAGTAATTTTTTTTCAAATATAGCTTTCTTTGTTAAAATTGTAAGGAAATAATTGTTGGAATACTAAGTATAAAAAATATAAGCTAAGAAAATGGAGGAAATAATACCTACAAAATCAGCAATTAATCCTACTGAAGCAGCATAACGAATTTTTTTAATTTTAACTGAACCAAAGTAAACCGCTAAAATGTAAAAGGTTGTATCAGAGCACCCTTGAAAAGTAGAAGCAAGTCTTCCAACAAAAGATTCAACTCCGTTAGTTTGGAAAATTTCTAGCATCAATGCCCTTGCAGCCGGACCGCTAAAAGGCTTCATAAAAGCTACAGGAAGAGAATCTATAAACTCTATTGAATTTACTCCAACAAATACCAAAATATACTCTATTCCTTTGAATAAGGATTGCATTGCACCTGATGTTCTAAAAAGAGAAACAGCAGCAAGAATAGCGATGACATAAGGAAGAATACTAAGTGCAATATCAAATCCGCTTTTTGCTCCTTCTACAAAGCTTTCGTAGACATTGATTTTTTTTACAAAACCATAAATCACAAAACCAGTTATGGTAATAAGTAATATGAAATTCCCTACAAATGAGGATATAAAATTAACAGAATCTGGTGAGTAAATGCACCAAGCAAGTAATCCAAAAATAAGGAAACTTAATCCTCCAATATATGTGAAAATCACCCTATCAAAAAGGTTAATTTTTTGTTTTATTGAAACTAGAATTAAGCCAGTTAGAGTTGCGAAAAATGTAGCAAATAAAATTGGTAAAAAAACAATGGTTGGATCAGTTGCTCCGTCTGCCATTGCACGATAGCCAATAATGCTTACAGGTATAATAGTTAAGCCAGAAGTATTTAGGACTAAAAACATAATTTGAGCATTACTTGCAGTATCTTTTAATGGGTTTAAATCTTGTAAGAGTTTTATAGCTTTTAGACCAATTGGTGTTGCAGCATTGTCCAACCCTAACATATTAGCACTGTAATTCAACATTATGGCACCAGAAGCTGGATGTCCTTTTGGAATTTCAGGAAATAATCTAGAAAAAAGAGGAGAAACAAACCAAGAAAGAGAAGAAACAATTCCTGCTTGTTCTCCAATATTCATAATCCCCATCCATAGACACAGAGCGCCAGTGAGATAAATAACCATTTCAAAACCATTTTTCACGCTTTCAAAAAGATTTTCAACCATGAGTTTGAAAATGTCAAATTCATGAAAAACAAATGCTTTTCCACAGGCCATAATCATAGCTATGGCAATCAAAGCCACCCAAATCCTATTCAGTAACATTTATTGTTTTTTTAAAGTCAGTATTTATTCCGTTAACAAAGTTTTTAATTATATCAATATCTTCATGACAGGCAAACTTCGATCCTTTGAAATAGCAAATGTCTTCATACTTAATATATTGATTAAATTGGAGTAAATATTGCTCAGATATTGGCATATATGACCAATGCCATTTTTCCATTTTATATCCAGTTCTTTTCGACTCTTCTTGGTTATCATAGGTCATGTGAAATCCATATTTAAATGCATTTTTAACCAACCAATCGAATATTTTTTTTCCTTCTCCTTTTTCGAAATAACTATTTTGTAAATTATTTAAATCTATATCCGTTCCCCAATGATGTCTTGACGTTGAAGGCATAGAGCTATATTTCAAAATCTCTTTTATTGTACTTATACTATCCATTTTCATAATGTTTTTAGCCCATTTTCTATCCCAAATATGTTTTTGATGATTGAAACTTCTTGTACCTGAAATTATTAAAAGCTTTATACTATCCTTAAGTGCAGCATTGTACATTTCATCAAACTTTAGCAACACTTCATTCCTAAGGTAGATTGTTTTTGAAGAGTATTTAGTATTTACAATACTGAAATTACTGTCTTTTTTATAATCTAACTTTCCTAATAAAATGTTTTTATCAATTTTTTTAAAATTGACAGATTTTACAACTTTTGATTTAGTAGAATTCCCTAATGATGCTATCTGCAATAAAGAATCTATGTTTTGAAGTGTTTGTAAATCTGAACTTTGAACTGCTTTTCTTAAAATTTTGGTGTCGTTTTCGCTATTACAGGATATTAAACAAATAGAAAGAAAACAGACAATTAATTTACTCATTAACCCAGTTATTGTTTTAAAGTATTTATAAAAGATTTTAATTCAAAAAAAGATTTATTCTATTTGAAAAATCAATTCTAATATAGAATTATATTCCTAATAATATCTGACTAAATTGATAAAGTATGTGAATAGATATGTTAATAAAACTAAAACAAAAGCTCCAAAAGCAATTAAAGTGTTATAATTTTATCAAAAATTCTATTTAGAATCCGTACTATGAAAGATATTTTTGACAAAATCAGAAACAATAGAGGACCATTAGGGCAACATGCTAAAGAATCTCACGGTTACTTTACATTCCCCAAACTAGAAGGAGATATTGCTCCAAGAATGTTTTTTAAAGGAAAAGAGGTACTTACATGGAGTATTAACAATTACTTAGGTCTTTCCAACCACCCAGAAGTTAGACAAGCAGACGCTGAAGCCTCAAAAAAATGGGGACTTGGCTATCCTATGGGAGCTAGAATGATGTCCGGACAGACTAGTGAACACGAAAAGTTAGAAAGAGAACTTGCTGACTTTATGGACATGGAAGCTTGTTACTTATTAAATTTCGGATACCAAGGTTGTATGTCCACTATTGAAGCATTAGTAGATAGAAACGATGTTATAGTTTATGATAGTGAATCTCATGCTTGCATGGTAGATGGCGTTAGACTTCACCAAGGAAAAAGAAAAGTTTTTCTTCACAACGATATGAGTAGTTTTGAAAAACAAATGACTGTTGCCACAAAAATAGCTACTCAAACAGGTGGTGGAATATTGGTAGTGACAGAAGGTGTTTTTGGAATGAGCGGTGACCAAGGGAAATTAAAAGAAATTATTGAATTTAGAAAATCTGGGAAGTTTGAATTTCGAATATTTGTAGATGATGCACATGGCTTTGGAACTCTTGGTGAAAAAGGCCAAGGTGCCGGGGAAGAACAAGGTATTCAAAATGAAATAGACGTTTTATTTGGAACATTTGCAAAGTCTATGGCAAGCATTGGTGCTTTTGTCTGTAGTACAGATGACGTAATTAATTATTTAGCATATAACATGAGATCTCAAATATTTGCAAAATCGCTTCCAATGCCACTTGTAGTTGGTGGATTAAAAAGACTAGAACTACTTAAGGCTCAAGAACAAAAAGACAAACTATGGGAAATTGCCAATGCATTACAATCTGGACTTAAAAATTCCGGGTTCAACTTGGGAAATACTAATTCATGTGTAACACCAGTTATGCTAAGTGGAACTTTAGGAGAAGCTACAAAATTAACATTTGACTTAAGAGAAAATTATGGTCTTTTTTGTTCAATTGTTGTATATCCAGTAGTTCCTAAAGATGTAATTTTGCTAAGGCTTATCCCAACTGCATCTCACTCACTTGAAGATGTTGAGTACACCATTACAACATTTAATAAAATTAAATCAAAATTAGATGCTGGTGAATACCATTCAGACAAGGTATTAAACACCAATGCTTAAATAGAATAAAAAAAATTCTTTTCTAATTAAGTAAATTTTCATCTCTTATGACCATTAAAATAGACGATTGGGATACAATTATATATTTTTCTCTCTTGTATTGAATTTCAAACCCGCTCTTTTGAAGATACACTGCTAAATCTCCTTCTTCAGGCTGAAGAGGAATATATTTTAAGTGCTGTTTTTTTTCCATCCAAGGTTCTTGATCAATATCACCAGGAATTGGATAGCCCGGGCCTACCTTTATGACATAGCCGCTATGAATCTTTTCGTTTTCTTGAACACCTGGAGGAAGATACAAACCAGATCGTGTTTGATCTGGAGAGTTTTTTGGCTTTATTAATACCCTGTCTCCAACTAAAATAAATTTATTTAAATCTGAATCTTGTAAGTCAATTGACATAATTAAATTTTAAAGATTCAATATGCTAATAATTTGGAAATTATTTAAGACTTTATCAACATTTTATTTTTCCTAAACTTATTAGGTTTATAAAATTACTAAACAAATAAAATTTAATATTGGTTAAATATTTAAACTGCAGACAATAAATGAGAAAATATATTTTTAAGTTGTGGATATTCTCAATTGCCATAACATGGTCAAATAGTCTTTTTTCTAACGACACTACAACATTAAACTCATCAGTTTTATTAAAAAACTATAAAAATATTATTCCATTAAAAAAACTAGACACTTTAAAAATTGCAACTCTAAACCTTTCCTCAAATAACTTAAATAGTTTTGAGAAATCTTGTGACAACTACACAAATATTGACCATTTTCATTTCAAT
Organism: Bacteroidetes bacterium MED-G20; assembly: GCA_905181675.1. Classification (GTDB taxonomy): domain Bacteria; phylum Bacteroidota; class Bacteroidia; order Flavobacteriales_D; family Parvicellaceae; genus MED-G20. The sequence continues at coordinate 17,404 of CAJIYZ010000101.1, read as the reverse complement.
ACTTTCTCTTCTAAAAGAATGATTAGAGCCATGGAGAAAGAACTTAAAGAGTTTAATCTTATTATAGTGAATACAGATACCATTCACTTTGAAATTGCCAATTTAATTAATGAAATAAGCTCAAGAAATAAAATAATTCTTAACTATGTTGGAGGTCAAAAACTCTTTTTTGAAAATATTATCATAAATAGTTGTCAAGCTATATTGTACAATTCTAATTCAAAACGAAAAAACCTAAATCACGCAGGGCAAGTTATTTTTGGAGGACTTTCTTGTGAAAATTATTTAGAAGATAATTTATGTGACAAATACCGCTCTGGCGATGGGCTAACCACCAACAAAACTAGACTTTCATACGTAAACCCTAATGAATTAGATATAAACGATAGCATACTATATAAAATAGATTCAATAGTAAACAACGGAATAAATAAACATGCAATGCCTGGCTGTCAAATATTAGCTGCCAAAGATGGAAATGTTTTCTTTAACAAATCTTACGGTAATCACACTTACGATAGCATTTCAAAAAAGGTTGAAAATTCTGATATTTATGACCTAGCTTCCATAACAAAAATTGCTAGCTCAGCATTAATATTGATGCAATTAGAATCTCAAGAAAAATTTAGTGTCGACTCTACCCTAGGACATTATTTGCCAGAAATATTAGATTCTACAGATTATAAAAATTTAGTATTAAAAGATATTTTAACTCACCAAGCTGGTTTAGCATCCTGGATACCATTTTATGTTAAAACTTTAAACGACGGAATGCCATCCTATGAGCTTTACAGTAAACTACCATCTTCAATACATCAAAGCTTAGTTGCAAAAAATTTATATATGCTCAGTTCTTATAGAGATACAATTTTTGAAAGAATACTTTCTACAGATGTTAATAAAAATAAAAAATACAAATACAGCGATGTAGGATATTACTTTATCAATGAAATAATTAAAAACATCACTTTTAATAGTCAAGACTTAATAGCAGAAAACATTTACAACAAAATTGGGCTTCAAAACATTGGTTATAACCCACTTAACAAATGGGATTTGAATAGAATAACCCCAACAGAAAATGATACATTTTTCAGACATCAACTAATTCACGGATATGTCCACGACCAAGGTGCTGCACTTTTAGGTGGAGTTGGCGGTCACGCAGGTCTTTTTTCTAATGCTAATGATTTAGCGGTAATTATGCAGATGTATTTAAACAAAGGCACTTACGGTGGGGATACAATCATTAGCTCTGAAATAATTGAAAAATATACTTCTTCCCCTTATTACAATTCTAATAAAAACAGGCGAGGTATTGCATTTGACAAACCTGTAAGAGATGGTGCTGGAGGACCAACATGTTTTGAATGTAGCTCTTTTAAGAGCTTTGGACATTCTGGATTTACAGGAAATTTAACATGGGCTGATCCTGAAAGTGGAATTCTTTATGTTTTTCTGTCCAATAGAGTTTATCCAAATGCTGAAAATCATAAATTAATAAGCATGAATATAAGAACAGAAATTATGAATGTGATTAGTAATGCTTGTAAATACTCTACGAATTCAACAATTGTTTCGCCATAGGACCTTGATTGAATAACAAATCAAAAACACTTAAGTTGGAAACAAATTCTTGACTTTCCTGAAATACCTGACTATACTTTATTTTTTTTACTGAATCTGTAGTTTGTGTACTTGGATGAATTAAATCTCTGTAATCATTAATTACACCTTCATTTACAATATAAGATTCAGAAAATAAAATTTCAGTTTCAATATTCAAGCACTTTAAAAGAATTGAATTTAATTGCTGATTAAAATCTAAGAGATAGTCAATTTTTTTTTCAAAATATAGAGACTTAAATTCATTTTCATAAAACTCAAAATATGGGGAAGACCTATAAGAACTCTCTAAGGATTTCCAATGGATTTTTCTCCAATTTTGATCATTGTCGATTTTAACAGATTTAACAATGTTTTTGGAAACTCTAACAATAGGTATTATTAATTTCAATGGTCCGTTTGGACTAGAAATAACACATCTATTCCTATAAGATTGCTTATTGAAATTTTCATGTCCATCTATAAAAACTTTGGAGGATTTTGCTAAAATTGAATAATACATAAGATTACCCGCATATACCGAACTAAGGACTGTCTTCATTAATGAACAGTAGAAAAAATCCTATCCCATCGGATTCCTGTTTCAGGATGTTTAGAAAACCAAACAAAAGATGCCGTTCCAACAACATGATCTTCAGGGACAAAACCCCAAAATCTTGAATCGGCCGATCCGTGTCTATTGTCTCCCATTAACCAATAATAATTTTGTTTGAATGTATATTCAGAAGTTATTTCATCATTTATAAGATAGTTTCCATTAGAGTTAATTGAAACTTTATTTCTTTCATAAACTTCAATAGCTCTCTTATAAAGCACCCATGTAGAATCATTCAATTCAACAGTCCATCCCTTTTCAGGGATGATTAATGGGCCAAAGTTATCTCTAGACCAATTGAATTTCGGATGGTTTGGGAAGACTGGATAATACTGGTGTGTATTAGAATTAACTCTGCTATAATCAAAACCGCGTGGGTTAATGTCCATAAAGCAAGTATCTAAAATACCAAGATTATTTAAACCTTTCTCAATTTTCTCTTTGGTGTCATAAGAACATGTTATTATAGAATATTGTTCATTAAGATTTCTTTCAGTACTAATTTGATCTGAATAAATTTCAAAATCTTCAAGTAATTGTTCTGTATCTAATGACCTAGTACCTTTAATTTTGAATATAAAAGTAAAAACAACTTCTTCATGATGTTCTTCCACATTATGATTTATTAATAAAAGGTTGTCTCTAATTTCTAAAGTGTCCCCACCAACAGCCACACATCTTTTTATATAATTTTCTTTTTTATCTACTGGAAGAGTAGCGATTCCACCTGTTTTTTCTATTGGACCTACAGGAGATTGGGACAAGCCACCTCCTTTAATTAAATTTTTTCTGGCAGAATTTAGATATTTCCCTTTAACTTTTTCAAAATTATTATTGTAATATGAAGATGGTTTACCCCGAAATTGTTTTTTGGATTTAACAGAATTAATAAAGTTTGTAAACGCTTGGTTTCTTAGTATGGCATAATAATCATGTGCAATAACCCCTTCATGAACAATTACCGAATCCCCAACTGGCCAGTTAAAAACCATGATATCTCCTCTTTTAATTTCACCGTATCCAAATAATCTTCTATAATCGGAACTAAACCAATCTACATAGGAAGGAACAAAGCTAAAAGGTAATCTGTTGTGAACAAAGGGCACAGAAATAGGGGTCTGAGGAAGCTTGGCTCCATATTTCATTTTATTTACAAATAGATAATCTCCAATTCTCATAGTTTTCTCCATAGATCCAGTTGGAATTGTAAAAGCTTCAAAAAATAGGGATCTAATAATAGATGCAGCAACAATTGCAAACCCCAAAGCATTGGTCCAGTCTGCAGACATTGTTTTTTTATTGGGCTTATCTTTGGAACCAATAAGTCTGAAAACTAAATAAAGACCATGACCAACAAATGGAGCAATAAAAAATAAGGTAATTTGATCATGCCATTTTCTTTGGCTTCTGTCTTCTACTTTAGTCCAGTCTGTTGGGGCTACAACTACATTATTAGAATCAAATGCTAAATAAGGGAGGTAATACCAAGGCAATAAAATCATTAAAAAAGTGTCTTTTACAGAATATTTTCCAAAAAGTCTTGCAGTTTCTACATTGCAACCAATGGCAACAATTAAATTCACAAATGGAATTGGGAAAAAGAAAATCCACCACCAAGGTTTTTCTAAAATTTTTAACCAGACATAAATATTGTAAATAGGAACATAACCTTCCCATTTTTGGCGACCATTCTTTTCAAAAATATTTGCAAAAGAAAAGAAATAAACAATCACCATTAGCACTAAAAGAATATACGGTATCATATTAAAGTTTTATGACATCTTTCATGTAAAAGAGTCCTTTTTTATTAATTAAAAATTCTGCAGCGATAATTGCTCCAACAGCAAATCCATTTCTATTTTTTGCTTTATGGGAAATCGACAACTCATCAATATTACTTTCGTAAATAACTTCGTGGGTTCCCGCCACTCCTGCTTCCCTTTTTGCAATTATAGGTAAATTATCCCCATAATTAGAGCTATTAGACAACCAGTTTGAATAATGGTCAAGTTCCTTAAGTATTATTTCTGATGTAGTTATTGCAGTTCCACTAGGTGAATCAATTTTTTCTAAGTGATGAATCTCATTTATTTTAGCAGAGTATGATTTTTGATGGTTCATTATTTTAGACAATTGCTTATTTATTTCAAAAAAAATATTCACTCCCAAAGAAAAATTCGAAGAAGGTAAAATAGCGCCATTGTAATGCTCACACCATTTTACAACTTTTTCAAATTGTTCGTTCCAACCCGTAGTTCCTACTACAATTGGGATATTAGCTTTGAATGCTTTTAGGATGTTATCTACAACCGAACTTGGATTGGAAAAATCAATTGCAATATCACAGTCTTGAATATCTTTTGAAGTCCAATTTTGGTTTTTAATAATTTTAGAAATGCTATGGCTGCGTTCTTTTGCTTTAGTTTCTAAAAGCTGGCCCATTTTTCCATAACCAATAAGTGCAATTTTCATTTATTCAATATAATTTTTAAAATAGAGTTTCTTAAATATAAAGAAACGTAATCAATGTGAGAATATTATAAGATTGAAAATTGTTTTTTTACTTTTGCTTAAAATATTTAAAATTAAGTTTTCTAATAAAATAATAACCCTTTGGCTAGTACTAAGCTTTTTTAAGATAGAAATAAACGCTCAATTTCAACTTAATGGAGATGCTAGTGTAATTAACTGTAAATGTTACCAGTTAACTCCCGATATGGGAAATAAGGCAGGTTCTGTTTGGAATATAAACCTAATTGATTTAAACCAACCTTTTGACTATAATTTTACTGTTAATCTTGGATGTAATAACACTAGTCAATGGGCTGGAGCAGACGGAATGGTTTTTGCACTTCAGCCATTAAATACCAGTATTGGATCATCTGGAGGACAAATGGGTCTTGGTGGTGTTTCTCCGTCCCTAGGAATTTACATAGATACATACCAGAATACCGCTCATGGAGATATGTTAAACGATCATATTTCTATTAATTTAAATGGGGATGTTATTCACACTTCTTTAAATAACATTGCTGGACCATATGATTTAGGGGAAGTCGAAAACTGCATTGCTGAACCATTGAGAATTACTTGGGATCCAGTAACAACTTTATTAAATGTCTATTACAACAACTTACTAGTATTAAATTATACGGGTGATATTGTAAATAATGTATTTAATGGCAACCCTATGGTTTTCTGGGGATTCACTGCCTCAACAGGCGGAGCAAGCAATTTTCATCAATTTTGTATCGATGTTCCTGATTTAATAATTGATAGCTCAAATGTTATAATTGAAAGTGAAAAATGTAACCAAGAAAATGGAAGTATAACTGGTATCAATATAAGTGGAGGAATAAGTCCTTTCAGTTGGACTTGGAACAACACAAACTCTTTATCTCTAGATACATTTAACTTAAATGGAGGTAGCTATTTTCTAGAATTAACAGATGGAATGGGCTGTATTTCAAATCACAACTTCCATGTTCCTGATCTTTCAGGACCAGAAATTGATAGTTCTTTAGTTGTTATAAAAAATGAAGATTGCGGAAAAGAAAATGGGTCTATTTCAAATATTACAGTAGCCTCAACAGCGGATAGTATTCAATTTTATTGGAACAATTTTTTATCCGATTCTTTAAATATTTCAAATCTTATTGCGGATAATTATCAATTAGTGATTTTAGATAACAATAATTGCAGAGATACTGTCAATTTCATAGTTGTTGATACTAATTACCACAATATATCTATCAATTTCCACTCAGCTCAATTAGAGCCAGATGAGCCAATTGATTTTTTTCAAAATTCTATAGATTCTTCAATAATAAATTATTGGACATTTGGAGATGATTCATCAAGTATTGAGTACGAACCTACACATAGTTATAAGTATCCTGGTGAATACCAAATTTGCTTAATAGCTGGGAATGAATTTAGTTGTTTTGACACCTCTTGTTTAGAAATTATAATTCTTCCAAATGAAATTATTATTCCAAATATTTTTAGTCCAAATAAAGATTTAACCAATGATGAATTTATTATATACGGAATAAACGACCGATTTGAAATAAAAATATATAATAGATGGGGTAATATAGTATTTGAAGAAAACCCTTATAATAATAGTTGGAATGGAATTAATATGAATGGTAAAATATTAAGTGAAGGACAATATTTTTATATACTAAAAAGTGTCGAAGAAAAAATAGAAATAAATGGAAGTATAATGTTGGTTAGGTAAATTAAATATTGGCATCTAATTTTTCTGCCAGTTGATCTTTAGGAACAGCACCTACAACTTTGTCTACCAATTCTCCATTTTTAAGAAAAACGATTGTTGGAATATTTCTTACACCAAACTGAGCAGCAATACCACCATGAAGATCTACGTTTACTTTTCCAACTAGAGCTTTACCGTCATATTCCTTAGCTAATTCCTCAACATGAGGACCAACCATACGACAAGGACCACACCATTCAGCCCAAAAATCAACCATTACAAGCTTGTCAGATTTTATCGCTAGAGATTCGAAATTTTCTTCAGTAAATTCTAATGCCATTTTTAAAAATTTTAATTCTGTTCAAATATATATATTTTGTTTAAATACGTTACGAAATAATCATTTTTACTGATGTTGTTTATGGATTATTTTTCTCCAAATAATTCACCATATTGGATTTATTAATAGAATACCCAAGAAATCCCTCTAGCTGACTAATTTCATGTATTAATTCATTGGACACATTTGACATGTACTTTCTAGAATTCAAGGTGACGTAAGTAGATGATTCAGAATCTAAAAGCTCAAAAATAACTTGTTTTTTACCCTTGTATTTTCCCATTAATTTTTCTAAATCGTTGATTTGTTCTGATTTTAAACTTTCAAAGTCCCATTTCAAATACAATGAATTAGATAATTTATCGCGAATATCGTCCAAAACATCAATTTGTTGAATTCGAAATTCCTTTTGAAATTCATCCGACTTATAATATTTTGGTCGCTGTTGTACCTTTCCTTTTATATGCAAAAAATTTCCAGGAACAAGAAAATGCATGAATTTCAAATATTGTTCTCCAAAAAGTCTAAACTCCATTTGACCTTCCATATCCTGAAGTTCTAAAACCCCATATTTAGTTCCTCTCCTACTTTCTAAATTAGCAGCACTGTTAGCTAAACCAATAAAAGAAAACTCTCTCTCTGGAAGTTCCTGAAGGTTTTCATTAAGAACTTTAAGATTGATATCGCAAAAATATTTGAGTTCTAAAAGATAATCTTGCAATGGATGACCAGAAATATAAATTCCAACTACATCTTTCTCTTTTGTTAAAAGCTCAAAAGTACTCCATTCTTCGGTCGGTGGAATTTGTGGCTCTGCCAACTCGAGAGATTCTCCAATAGCATCGAACATATTTACCTGCTGTGAATTACTTTTAGACTGAAAAGCTTGTCCAAACTTTAATAGTTTTTCTACAAATGAAACTTGTTTCTCGTCTTGGTTAAAAAATTGAGCACGGTGAAAATTGTTAAATGAATCGTATGCTCCTGCCATTGCCAAACTTTCAATAACTCTTTTATTACAGTCTTTAAGACTAACTCTTTTAATGAAATCAAAAATTGTAGTAAACCTACCAGTCTCTTTTCGAACTGCAGAAATATTTTTAACAGGACCTTCTCCAACTCCTTTTACTGCACCAAGACCAAATCTTATTTCACCTTTTTCATTTACAGCAAATTTATACCAACTTTCGTTAACATCTGGCCCCAATACATTTAGACCCATTCTATTACACTCTTTCATGAAGAAAGTAACAGATTTGATATCGTTCATATTATTACTAAGTACAGAAGCCATATACTCTGCAGGGTAATGGGCTTTTAAATACGCTGTTTGATAAGCAATTAAGGCATAACAAGTACTATGTGACTTATTAAAAGCATAGGATGCAAACTTCTCCCAATCTTTCCATATTTTTTCTAATATTTCAGTATCGTGACCCCTTTCCTGACCTTGTGACAAAAACTGAGGCTTCATCTTATTTAGCAAGTCTACTTTTTTCTTACCCATTGCCTTTCTTAAGGTATCTGCCTCTCCTTTAGAGAATCCAGCCAATTTTTGAGATAAAAGCATAACCTGTTCTTGATATACAGTAATACCATAGGTTTCTTTTAAAAAATCCTCCATTACAGGCAAATCGTATTCTATTTCTTCATTACCATGTTTTCGTTTAATAAAACTGGGGATATACTCAATAGGACCTGGTCTGTAAAGCGCATTCATTGCAATTAAATCTGAAAAGGCTGTTGGACGCAGAGATTTTAAATGTTTTTGCATTCCAGGAGATTCATATTGGAAAATCCCAACCGTTTCTCCTTTCTGAAAAAGTTCATAAGTTTTTACATCGTCAAGAGGTATTTCATCTATATCAATAGATTTTCCTGACATGGCCTTTATAATTTTAATAGTATCCTTTATTAGAGTTAAAGTTTTTAAACCAAGGAAATCCATTTTCAACAACCCTGCAGACTCTGCAACTGAGTTATCAAATTGAGTGCACCACATGTCAGAATCTTTAGCTAAAGAAACTGGAACAAAATCTCGAATATCTGACGGCGTAATTATAACTCCACAAGCATGAATACCTGTATTTCTTAAAGAACCCTCTACGAGCTTTGCTTGCCTAATAACATCTCCCTCAATTCCATCTTCCTTCAGCTTATTAATTAGCTCTTCAGCATTTTTTAATTGATCGGGTGAAATATTACTTTTCACATCTTGTTTACTCCAGCTAAATAATTTATTCAATTTAACATCAGGGACTAACTTTGCTAACCTATCAGTCTGCTGTAATGGCAAATCCAATACTCTTCCAGTATCTCTAATAGATGATTTTGCAGCCATAGTACCATAAGTGATTATCTGAGCAACTTGACTTGAACCGTATTTATCAATCACATATTGAATTACTCTTGATCTCCCTTCATCATCAAAATCAATATCAATATCCGGCAAAGAAACTCTATCGGGGTTAAGGAATCTCTCAAAAAGAAGATTATACTTAATTGGATCTACATTAGTAATTCCTGTACAATATGCAACTGCAGATCCAGCTGCAGATCCTCTACCTGGGCCAACAGACACATTCATATTTCTAGCCGCAGTACAAAAATCTTGAACAATTAGAAAATACCCTGGATAACCAGTATTTCTAATAATCTCCAACTCAAAATCTAATCTTTCCTTGATTTCTTTCGACAACTTTTTGTATCTGATTTTGGCACCTTGATAAGTTAAATGTCTTAGATAATTATTTTCACCTATTTTAAGAGAACTGTTCTCTAGATCCATTGGATCTTTAAATTCATCTGGAATTTCAAACTCAGGCAACAATACTTCAGATGCCAAACGATAAGATTCACACTTTGAAATTATCTCATTAGTATTAATAATAGATTCGGGAATATCAGAAAATAAACTTTTCATTTCTATCTGAGATTTAAAATAATATTCCGTATTCATAAACCCAAATCTGAAACCTCTTCCTCTACCAATTGGAGTCGATTTCCTTTCTCCATCCTTAATACATAAGAGTACATCATGAGCATCAGCATCATCTTTATTTAAATAATGAGTATTATTAGATGCAAAATATTTTATAGAATGTTTTTCGGCAAACCTTAGTAAAACCTCGTTTACTTTTTCTTCTTCATCTAATCCATGTCTAACAATTTCTATATAAAAATCATCTTTGAACTTTTCTTTCCACCAAATAAGAGCTTTCTCTGCTTTTTGTTCCCCTTCATTTAAAATTAATTGAGGAATTTCGCCATATAGGCCACCAGTTGTCACAATTAAATCATTAGCATATTCTAAAATGATATTTTTATCAATTCTAGGAACATAATAAAAACCTTCGATAAACCCAATTGAGGAAAGTTTAATTAAGTTTTGATATCCCTTTTTATTCTTTGCTAAAAAAGGAACTTGGTATCCATTGTTTTTATAAGTCTTGTCATTTCTATCTGGGCAAACTTGGAACTCACACCCAACAATTGGCAGAATTTTTTTTCTTTCCAAGTCTTGAATTTCTATTTCTGAAACATTTTCACTTTTCTTAACTTCTTCAATTTTTTCATCAATTGACTTGTTATGTTTAAAGCCAGTTTCGACAAATTGAAAAGCACCCATCATATTTCCTGAATCTGAAAATGCCACTGCAGGCATACCAAACTCGACAGCTTTATCAATTAAAGTTTTTATATGAATGGTTGATTGGAGTACAGAAAATTGAGTTTTGTTGTGAAGATGGGAGAACGAAACTTCTTTTAAATGAGAAATATCTTTTGAAGTACTTGTAGTAATATCAGCTTTTACTATTGGCTGCTCTACAAGTGACTTACTTAGTTTTGATAGATTTATATGCTTGATTCCAGCTGGTGGAAATTCTGAAGTATTCTTTAGAAAAAAATCAGCATATTTCTCATTATCTATATAAAGATCAGATTGTTGGAAAGATCCTTTTCTTATAAGCTCGAAAAAACACCTAGCAGTTGCCTCAACATCGGCTGTTGCATTGTGTGCTTCTTTAAAAGGCACTTTGAATAAACAATCATGAAGTTCGGACAAAGTTGGATATTTAAACTTTCCTCCTCTTCCGCCAGGAAGTTTACATAAAAGTGCTGATTTTTCTGTACAAGTATCTAAAACTGGCATTTTAAGCCATTGGTTATCCAATCCTAATCTATGAAACTCAGAACCTACAATATTTAAATCAAACTTTAGATTTTGACCTATTAAAACTTTTGTTTTGGCTAAAACATTTTTGAAAGAATTTAAAACCTCTTTTAACGACTCTCCTTTTGTAGAAGCCAATGCAGTAGATATTCCATGAATTTTTTCTGATTGATAGGGAATATCGTAACCATCTGGAACAATTAAAAAATCATTGTGTTCTATTAATTTTCCGTCATAATCATGAAGCTGCCAAGCAATTTGAACACACCTTGGCCAATTGTCTAAATCAGTGATTGGCGCATTAAACTTCTTGGGTAAGCCAGTGGTTTCGGTATCAAAAATTAAGTACATAAATTAGATTGTTCATCTAATGTAAAAAGTACGTGGAATTATATAATAAATTGTTGAAAACTTTAATATCTTAAAGACTACTAGAATGAGTATATCTCCTCCATTTATTTAACACTTCTTCAAAATAATCTGGAAGCTCACTATCGAAACTCAAGTTCTTTTTAAGAGTTGGATGATAAAACCCAAGAGATTTAGCATGGAGAGCTTGTCCAGGTAAAAGCCTGAAACAATTTTCAACAAATTGCTTATATTTTGTAAAGCTTGTCCCTTTTATGATTTTGTCACCACCGTATTCTAAATCATTAAAAAGTGGATGGCCAATATGTTTCATGTGTGCTCTTATCTGGTGAGTCCTTCCAGTTTCTAGCCTGCATTCTACTAACGTAACATAACCAAATCTTTCAATAACTTTATAATGTGTCACTGCATGCTTTCCGTGATCTTTATCTGGGTAGCAAGTCATTAATTTTCTATTCTTTAAGGACCTTCCTAAATATAAATCAACTGTTCCTTCTTCCTTTTCAACATCGCCCCATACAAGTGCATGATATCTTCTTTTAGTAGTTCTATCAAAAAATTGTTTAGCCAAATTGGTTAAAGTATTTTCTGTCTTAGCAACTAGCATTACACCAGTGGTATGTTTGTCTAGGCGATGAACTAATCCCGGACGTCCAAAATAATCTGATGGTAATTCTGGTAATTGTTCAAAATGGTATAACAATGCATTTACTAAAGTACCATCGTAATTTCCATAACCTGGATGAACAACCATATTGGCAGATTTATTAACCAAGCATAATTGATCATCTTCGTACACAATATTAATTGGTATATCCTGAGGAATTAACTCTAATTGCCTGACTGGATATGGCAATACAATAGAAACTTCGTCTTTTGGTTTCACCTTGTAATTTGGCTTTACAGGTAGTTTATTAACTAAGATATTTCCATTATGTGCTGCAATTTGAATTTTGTTTCTTGATGTATTTCCAATTCGATCCATTAAAAACTTATCAATTCTTAATTTTTCTTGTCCATTATCTGCTATGAATTTATAATGCTCAAAGAGTTCCTCCCCTTGTTCATCTATATTTTTAATTTCTTGATTCATTAATGATGGTGAACAATTAGTTTTTTGACATGGATATCTCCATTTTTAATTTTAAATTTTACAAAATAAATTCCATTGAGTAAGTTTTTTACTTTGAAAGAATTCTCATAAACCATATCCAAATTAGTAACCAATCTACCATTCAAATCAAAAATTTCAAGCTGATTAACATCCATATTAGAAATTTGAACTAAATCATCTGCAGGGTTTGGAAAAAAAGAAATATTAACCTCCTTATTATATAACTCTGGATAATTTACCACATTATCCATTGGTGAAACAAAAACTGGACGCATCATAAGAGAACCATCAAAGATTGTATTTTGAAATCCAGAACCTAGATTGTAAAATATATCAAGTTTTCTATTGACATTTTTGTCAAAACCAATATTTAATCTTGATGAAGAAGTCTGTTTCCATCCAACATAAAATGTATCACTAACGGCAACTAAAGAAGGTAATTCGTATTCAAAAAACCCATTCAAACCTGAATTGTACTCTGGATAATAGAGCTCTGGAAAATCAAAATCGTCAGTGGTATAAATTAAGCTTCCTGGATTACCCAAACTATCGTCCCAAATCTGAAGAAAAAACGGATCATTAGAAGCATCATTAACTGAGGGAGAAAAATGTATTTTAATACTTCGTAAAGTATCTGTTCCAATACCATCTAAAATTGAAAATCTATAGGCTAGTTCTACCCCATTACCTATTAAACCATAAGCAGCTTCAGCAGAACCATCATCGTAAGAATAATAATTTTGAAAAGTTTGATGGTGTAAAATTGTATCATTAACACTTAATCTTTCTGGATTAGTATTAGTAGATAAATAAAACCTGTAAGTGAAATCTACAAAAGTATCTGATAGGGAAGTATTAAGTTCAAAAGTTGATCCAAAATCATAAAGCATGTCAAAATAACTTAGTTCTGGAATATTTAGGACTGAAGCTGAATATGGAAAGGAGGATTGTAAAGCATCTTGATAAAACAAATCCATAGAACAAGGCTGTAATAATTTGGGATTATCCGAAGAATTGTAAGTTGGGATTATAGCACTCTTTAAAAGGATATCAGAATTGGTGTTTTTAAAATGTTTCCAGGGAACAGAGCTGTAATTTTCAAGCATAGAAAGTGGTGGTGTTGTAAATGCCCAATCTTGCATTAGTGTATCGTATAATGATCTACTTTGATTCAAGTAAACATAGTCGAGATTCCAATGATCTAAACTACCATTTAGACTGCCATAGGAATTAAACCTAAATCTAAATCCATCTTGAAAATACTTTGAAGAATCCAGTAAAATATGCTCATAATACCATTGATCGCTGTCAAATCCATTGGTTGACCAAATCGTATTCCATTGGTCGTTAGATGGGTTATAAAATTCTAATATTAGTGAATCATCTGAATCTGGTGATTCCCCATATCCTCCAGCTTGAAAAAAGAAAGAAAAATACAATGAATCACTATTGTCTTTAAGACCTAAAAAAATTGGCTTAGAGGTTAATTGGTCTGACCAATCTGTAGAACCAGTAGTCCAATCATAGGGCTTACCAGAAGAATTTAAACCGTCAAAAGTTGCCACACCAAGAGTCCAAGGATTCTTAGGGTAATTGTCATTTAAAAACACATCGTTATCTAACCAAATCTTGTCCAAATCATCCATTTCAGGATATGCAAAATATAGAGAAATTGAATCTTGTTGATAGTCTGAAGAAATACTAGAAAAAGTAGTATCAGGACTGGAACTAGTCCAAAGAGAATCAACAATAGTAGAATTGGGCCATAATATTATTGTGTCTTTGGTTATGGGATAGAAGGATAAATTATTAACTATTAAAGTATCTGGTTCGTTTTGAAAAGTTAACATAATTAAAGAATCTATTCCATTAGAACTAACACTATCAAAAACATATCTAAAGGTAGGCGAAGACATGTAGGAAGTTGTGAGAGGTACTAAACTCCCGTCTAAATAGAATAAGTATTTCCATAAAGAATCTGAAATATTAGAACTACTAGTATCGGTTTTATAAACTTTAAATTTATTGGTAGAAAAATCATCAATTATTGGTAAGCTAAGAGTATCGGTCAGGTAAATAAAATCAAAATCTTCAATAGACTGTGTTCTTTTAGAAGATTGGATTTCAAACAATGAAAAATTTGATCCTAAAGGTTGAAGACTCTCCTGAGAAAAAAGAAGGAATGGCATTAAAAAAAAAGAAAGCAAAAAAATATTTCTCAAATACTAAAGTTTAATCCAACAGTATCTTTGGCGTAAATACTATCTAATGGAGTGGAAAGATTTGCATCAAGTATCACCAAACTTCCAATTGAAATGAAAGACTTGTTATTTATCTCTGCATCTGGATATTGACTATAGATTACTGCACGATTTGAATCTTTAAAATCAAAAACAGAATCATTATAATTAATCTCAAGCTCAAGACCTATTTCATTTGCTTTATTGGTTGCCAAGTATATATTCATCCCTCTAAAATCAGGTAATTCAATTGGTTTTCCTTTATCACCACTTCCATAAATTAATTTTAAAGTAGATCCTTTTAATAGCTTCCTACCAGCTTTAACTATTTGATCGTCAAATCTGATTTCAAGTACTTTATCTCTGTCTTTATGACTTCTGATTTCTAAATCAACCTTAAATCCAAGCATTTCTAATTTTGATTTACCAATGTTTTTTGAATAGACGTTGGACATTAAATCAGGAATAGTTTTATATATCTCTTGTCTTTTAACAATAGTCAAATAAAGATTTCTATTTGGTTTAATATAATTAGGGAAATTGTTGGAATGTGGTTTTGGATCTTGTTGAATAATCATACCCATTGGATGATTTTCTGAATAAATAGAATCTCGTATCTCGTATCTTAACTCTAATTCTTCAAGTGTGTCATTTAAATCATTTATTTGAATACCTAACAAATTGGGAACTTCAATTTTAATATTATGGTTGGTATATTTATCTAAATTATACATCGTATAATAGAAAACTCCATATAAAGCTGCAAAAGCTAGAAGGAGGTTAATCCAGAAAAATTTTGAAAATATAAATTTTATTATTTTCATTTATTGCTATTTAAGTTTTCTAAACTCTGTTCCATAACGACAAAAATATTTAATTATTCTTTTAAAAACCTATAACAGTTAATAATAAGATGATTTAATTAACTAGAAAATAAAAAATTTAAATCTATATAGAACTATTTGTACTTTTACAAAAGATCATTTTAAATGAAAAAAAAGTCAATTTTATTTGCAGTAATAATCGTTTTAATAAGTTGCAATAGCTCTAAGAAAACCAAAGACATTTTCTCACCACTTTATGGTGACAATTCTATCAATATATCCAGTAACTACCTTTCTGGATGTTACAGTAAAGATTCAATATTATTAACATTCAAAACAGAGAATGGTCTAAATTTAAAATTGATTTATAATCTTGATACAATTGTTGGAAATAAAGAGATTACTTATAATTTGAAAAAATTAAATCCCAACTTAATTAATATTCCCACCGCAATTGAAAATTATAGTAAATATGTCAACAACTGGAAATCACCGATTGGTGATTTTTCTTCATTTCATCAGTTAAAAGTACTTTTAATAAAAGACAATTTAGTAGTAGACTCTTCTGTTTATAATTATTTATTGGGCTTAAAACATAAACTAGAAGTTCCTGTAGTAAACTTAAAGGTCAATAACATGGACTTATTTGATAAAGAATATGGTTGTTATGTACCTGGGAATAGTTTTAATAGAGAAAAAGACCAAACATCTGGGAATTTTTATAAGTATAAAAAAAGAAAACAAAATGGAGAAATTGAAATATTTTCTAAAAAACAAATATTTTTAAATGGTAGTTTTCCTTATAGAATTCATGGATATATAACCCCTTTAGCCCCGCAAAAAAGTCTCAGGTTTTACATCCAACAAAAAAATAAAATAAATACTCTTTTTGGAGTAAGTCATGAAATTGATAAGATTATATTAAGATCTTCTTTCTCAGGCTGGGGAAACGAAATATTTGTTGATGGATGGATCTCTGAAATTTGTAAAAATTTACATTTAGATGTAATGAGCTATAAACCAGCATTGGTTTATTTAAATGGAGAATATTGGGGTATACATGGACTAAGGGAGAGAATGGATTTAAAGGCAATTTCAAACAAACATAAAATAAAAGAAAAAAAATTAATCGATGCAGATGACAAAGGTTATTCAAAAAAAGAAGGATATGGCGATTTAAATAGTCTACTTCTTGAAATAAAGAAAAATCCAAAAATAAAGTATGAAAAAATTGCTAAAAATTTCAATATGGCTTCTATAGTAGATTGGTTTATAATTGAGCTTTTCTTTCAAAATAATGACTGGCCTTGCAACAATACTTTTTTCTGGAAAAAAAGAAAAGGCAATCGTCCATGGAATGCTGTATTAATTGACATGGATGCTTGTGTTGGGAATCCAACATATAACATGTTTGAATATATTCAAAAAGATTGGTCACCAGCTCTAGGTGGAGTATTAATTAATTATTTACTAAAACAGCCTGAATTTGAGAAATTATTTACCGAAAGAGTTAATTACCTTCTTAAAAATGAACTGTCATCAGAAAATTTAATGGCCCATCTTTTAGAATTTGAAAAAAGATTCTCCAATATAGTTGAAGACCACTACAATCGCTGGGGTTATGAAAATGGCACAAAAAAATATAAAAAAGGATTAAGTGTATTAGAAAAATTTTGTCTTAATAGACCAAAGAATTTTAAAAAAAACATGGAACAATATTTTAAAAATATTTCTAAACTTTGAATTATGGAAATTAACGAATTTGTAAGACTTGCAATTAAAGAAGATGTAAAACAAGGAGACCACTCTACTCTATCCTGTATACCAACAGAAAGTGTTGGCTTTGCAAAACTTCTGGTAAAAGAAAATGGAATTATTTCTGGAATTAATATTGCTAAGG
>CAJIYZ010000100.1 GCA_905181675.1 Bacteroidetes bacterium MED-G20 | reverse complement strand
TATTGTTCTCAGAAAACCAAAAAGTTTTATTTCGTTAGAAAAGTATCCAGAAAAGTTGGTTTTTTCAGCATTATATCTTCTTGCATCTTCAAATATTGTGGTATTTGGATTTATATATGATCCTTGATTGCTGCTAACTGACCATATATTATTGACAGCTAATAAAGAATCTGAAACTCCATTGTAGTTGTTCCAATCTTCTAAGGAAGTATATGTACTACTTACTGAATATTGCCCTATTTCAAAGTTTCTCACTTGGTAGCTAGTTAAAACGCCAAATTTGATTTTAGATTTATGATCATCCATGCCATATTGTTTAGTGAAATCAATCTTCCCATTTAAATGATTTTCATTTAAAAAACGCCAGATTCTTTTGGGCTCTGTATTTTCTTGAAAACTAAAAACTCCTTCTTCATCTTGAAAAGTAGTAGTTCTTATGTCCTTGTCATGAATTCGTGAAATTGTAGGAGATAATTTCCATTCAGTTTTCAAAGAAGCATCTTGCGAACTATGGGTACCTTGTAGCAGGAGATTGGTAATACTTCTTTGGGTATATTCTAAATTATCTTTATTAAAGTCTATAAAATCTGAAAATCTAGTTTGTTGTCTGAATTTTCCAGATTTTGATTCTCCATTTTGAATATGAAGAAGGTTCAATTTATATTTTGAATGATCTGTTCTATAAGAAATACCACCTAGTGAGCTTAATATTATATTGTTAATTCCAATATCTCCTTTTTGTGTTCTGTTGGTGTCAAGTGTGAAAATATTGATGTCTGTATTTTTATTAAAAAAGTTGTTTTCTGCGTTTTGATAAAATTCAGTTTGGTTGCTGTATGAAATGCTGCCTATAACACCAATAGTATGGTTTCTTTGACCAATATCAAATTGATTTCCAGATGAATAGCCCAATGAGTAGTTCATAAAACTCTTAGTCTTAATTGCTGACATTTGAGGATTGAATTCTTTTGTAAACTCAGTTACTTTTAAAGCATCTTGTGGAGTTAAGTTAAATCTTGGATCTATAATTTGACTAGAATTGGTTTCACTTGGTAACGCTCTTTTACCGTTGTCAAAACCTAAAAAATCTGTAGAACTTCCACTGTTGGATAAATAATCAGAATTTAAATGCATTTGAGGATTAAATCCAGTTTTTATTTTTAAAGATGGATTTTTTTTGGAGGTGAAATCTTTGGTAACAATATTAACTAGACCGCCTGTAAAATCTGCAGGTAAATCAGCACTAAAAGATTTAGTTATTTGAACATTTTCTAAAATGTTGGTTGGAAATAAATCCATCTGAATCGTATTTCTATCTGGATCTAAACCAGGAATATTAATACCATTTAAAATTGATTTTGAGTATCTATCTCCTAATCCTCTTACATATATATACTTCCCACCCATTAAAGATACTCCAGGTACTCTTTTAATAGCGTTTGCTAAATTACTTGAACCTACCTTTTTAAAGGATTCCGATGAAAGTCCATCCATTAAATTTGCAGATTTTTTTTGCATTTTTAATAGAGCTTCTTCCGTGTTTTTTGTATTGGAAACAGAAATTACTACTTCTTCCAAACCAACTGAGGAGGATGATAGAGAAACATTCACCTCTTTTGCATCATTTTCTAAAACTTCAACATCTGTTATTTCCTTGGTTTTATACCCTACAAATGAAAAAATAAGGGTGTATTTCCCTGGTGAAACAATAATGGTGTAATTCCCATCAAAATCAGTTGTAACTCCTTTATTAGTTCCTTTTACTAAAACATTTGCAAAAGGCATTGTTTCATTAAAGTCCTCATCTGATACCTTTCCAATTATTTTACTTTGTGAATACCCAATTATACTACTTAAAAGTATTAAAAATGTACCTATTGATTTAATCATATTTTTTAATAAAACTGTCTTGCGAATTTCACAAGACAGTTAATTTTTAGCTATTTTAAGCTGTTAGTTTTATAATGCTCCTTTTTCATTTGCATATGTCCATGAAAATTCAGAAATATCTGCACCTATATTATTAGCACCATCTCCTACGACTGTACATATCGTTATTCCATCAGATTCAAATGAGGAACCAACAGACGATTTGTCGTTAAAAATTGATCCGTTTGTTAAGTCGGGTGTGAAACAATTATTGCCATCGTAATTTGCGGGACTAAACTCAAATCCTGAAAATGTCAAATTTCCAGAACTAAAGCTTACTGCGTCTGCGTCTGCGTCTAACTCAATATCTTTTCCTGTAGTAAAGCCCTTGACATAAATATTTGAATTATTACCTGTTGCTCCTTTTCTATAGTCAGCAATTTCTCCATCGACACCTGTAGCAGAACACTCGTTGTTTGTACCAACCAGAGTTAAATTATTTAATGTGAAGCTCCCTGTTGCAGATCCCTCTGGTCCATCAATTTCTAAAGCATGATCAGATGCATCATTTAAAATCACCATAGAATTAGAAATTGTACCTGCGTAAGCTTGGTCAATATCCAATCCGTCGTCTCCTTGCCCCCAAACTAATAATTCAGAAGCATTAACAGTTCCACCAAAAAATTCTACACCATCATCTACATTTCCGACTACTTCTATATGATTAATTGTAGTTCCATATCCAACACATCCAAGTGTTAATCCATTAATTTCATTTCCCTCACCAATTTCAGCACCTCCGTGTCTAATAGATATGTATTGAATAATTCCTGAATTATCGGAAGGGTCATTCCCACCATATAGCCCATTAGTTTCGGATGCAGGAATACCTTCAATTTGAAACTCTGTTACGTCTCCAGAAAATGATCCAGGTGCATTTCCTAAAATTAATAATCCGCCCCATAGACCTCTTACATTTTCTGACAAAGATGACCCAGAGTTGGCCCCAATTGTAATATCGTCTGATTCTGATGTCATTATAATAGGAGAGCTTTCAGTCCCTTGAGCAAACAGTTTTCCTCCTCTTGCAATAACAAGTGAAGTTGCATTAGCTCCGGTTCCTGGCTTAGACTTAATAATAGTTCCAGCTGGAATAGTTAAAGTAACTCCGTTTGGGACAATTACTCTACCGTCCATAGACCAAATCACGGAAGGATCTAATATTTTATCAGAATTTAATGTTCCAGTAATTAGAAAATCCTCTTGAATATATTCACACCCACCATCGTCTTTATTTGCTTGTGAATTGTAATTAATAGCATTAGGGTCAGTACACCCTTTCTTTTGACAACTGCAAATTGTTATGCAGATTATAATTAAAATGGTAGTTAATTTCGTATTTTTCATTTTTATTAATTCAAAGTTTATTTTTAGTTTTAAATTTCTTAAACAAAGGAATATAATGTTGACCATATCTTTGTTTTTCTAATAGTTATTAAACTTTTATATATATGTTAAGTCCATGTTAAATCGTATTAAATTAATGTTAACAGATTTAATTTTTTAATGTTAATTTAATGTTCTAGTAACCTTGTATGGATTTCAATAAAATAATTTAGATGCCAAATAAAAATGAATTAAAACCTATGCCAAAAATTCTACTTGTAGATGATGAGCCAGATATTATTGAAATAATTCAATATCATTTAGAAAAAGAAGGTTATCTAGTTAAATCAGCAACTAATGGATTAGAGTGCTTATCAGTTGCTAAATCATTTGTTCCAGATTTGATCTTGTTAGATGTAATGATGCCGGAAATGGATGGTATTGAAGCTTGTGTAGAGCTAAGAAAAGACAATGTTTTAAAAGGAACCTTGATTGCTTTTCTAACAGCAAGATCTGAAGATTATTCACAAGTAGCGGGTCTAGATTCTGGTGCAGACGATTATATTGCCAAACCAATAAAACCTAGGGTATTATTAAGTAAAATAAATGCATTACTTAGAAGATCTAGTGTAAATCAAGTTATAAAAAATGACAAAGTTTCTCTTGAAATAAACAGAGATAAGTACATAGTAATATGTGATGGTAAAGAATTTACATTGCCAAAAAAAGAATTTGAACTTTTAGCACTACTTTTCTCAAAGCCTGGCAATGTTTTCACAAGAGAAGCCATTCTAGCAAAAGTTTGGGGAGATGATATTGTTGTAGGAGACAGAACTATTGACGTTCACATAAGAAAACTAAGAGAAAAAATAGGTGACGGTCATATTAAAACTATAAAAGGGGTAGGGTATAAGCTAAATCTTAGCGCTAATTAAGTTTCTAAATTCATTTAATATAACACTGGTTGCACCCCAAACTATTTTATTGTTTAAATCTAAATAAGGCACTTCAAAGTTTACATTTCCACTACTTTTTTTGAAGTTCATTTTTTTAATTTTAACGACTTCTTTTTTGTGCAATTCTTCTATTTTTACTTCAATTATTCTTTTAACTTCTCTTTCATTGGGGTTAAAAACTGGTGTGAAATCACAGTATCCAACAAATGGATGAATTAAAAAATTACTTGGAGGAACATAAACTTGGGTTAATTCACCAATTATATTTATTGAAATAGGGTCAACACCAATTTCTTCTTTAGTCTCTCTTAAAGCAGTTTCTTTCATCGATTCACCACTTTCATTTTTTCCACCTGGAAAAGATATTTGGTTACTATGGGTTCCCTCATACTCTTGACGCTCAATTAAGCAAAAAAATGTTTCCCCATCTTTAGGGTATATCAGTAATAAAGTACTGGCAACCTTTGGGTTTTTATTTTTAAAATCAAGTTCTATTTCATTTCTGTATGGAGCCAATTCTTTATGTGCAACCTTCCCCGGTAATGGACGGTCAAAGGCCTTAAAAATTTTATTTATTCTAATTTTAAAATCCAAAAAAAAATTATTTTTTATAAAGATTATGTAAATATCAAAATTGAAACGGAACTATGCCAATTTGTTTTCTAATTTTGGATAATATATGAAAGAACTTTGGTCATCTAGCGTATTCTGGAGAGTTTTAATAAATTCTATTGGTGTCGTTTCTGTTATTTTAGGAGTATGGTTATTATATAAGTTGGTTAAGTTTATCTATTCTCTTAGAAAAAACAAAAATCTAAATGCTGAAAATTATATTGACTTACTACCAATCCCTATTGAATTTAAAGGGTTTGTTCAAATAGGAATTACTTTAAATAACATGCAAAATATAGATTTTAATATTCTAGACAGTAAAGAAAAAAATCTGGAAAACATTTACAAAGGAAATGTAGAAAAGGGAGATAAGATTTTTAAAATAGATTCTTCCAATTTTAAAAATGGTGAATATTTTATTTCAATTAAGACTGCTCACCAAACTATTTTGAGAAAAATTTTAGTTGTTAATTGATTTTAATTTTATTCTTATTTATAAATTGTATTTTTATATTTAAAAATCTCTGTTAATTAAATAAACTAGTTGATCCAAAATCCCAAAATATCTCTAAGTGTAATTAGCGAAACTAGTTTATTAAAATCTGTTGTTTTAGGAATACCAACCGATCTTGGCGACATTCCCAAAATAGATGAATGCTTTGATCCTGCATCCATATTTCATGTAGTAAACAATTCTTATCCAACTGCAATGGATATTTCTAATGAAATGGCTGAATTTTTGGGTGTCTTAATTAAACACAATATTAAAGTGTTAAGACCAGAAAATATACTTAATTTAAATCAAGTGTTTGCTCGAGATTTAGGTTTTGTAATTCAAGATACTTTTCTTTTGTCCAATATTATTGAAAACAGGTCTAATGAAATCCCTGCTATTAATAGTATTTTAAATCTTATCCCAAAAAATAAAGTATTAAAAATTGATTCTAATTCAAAAATTGAAGGTGGTGATGTCACTATTTTTAAAAACCACATTTTTATTGGAGCTTCTAATCCTATTGATTTTAAGAAATATAAAGTAGCTAGAACAAATTTTCAAGCAGTCGATTTTATCCAAAGTGCTTTTCCAAGTAGGAAAGTGATGGGTTTTGAACTATTTAAATCGGATACTGATAAGAACGAGAACACTTTACATTTGGATTGTTGCTTTCAACCAGTAGGAAATGATTTGGCTATTATAGCTCCAGATTCTTTTAAAAATAAATCAGACGTAGATTATTTAGAAAATTTAATAGGTAAGTCTAACTTATTTTATTTAGACAAAGTAGAAAAAAATCAAATGTATTCTAACATTTTTTCAATTTCTTCTAATGTTGTAGTTTCAGATATTAGATTTTCAAGATTAAATAAATGGTTAAAACAAAAAGATATTTTAGTAGAGGAAATTAATTATTCCCAAATATCTAAAATGGGCGGCTTGTTTAGATGTTCAACTCTTCCATTAATAAGAGAATAATGTCGCAGATAACTAATAATATCTTAATGGTTAAACCCACTGGTTTTACCTATAACTCAGAGACTGCAGAAAACAACCATTTTCAAAACCCAATAACTAATCAAAATCAAAAACAAATTTCTGAGAATGCTCTTAGAGAATTTGACAATATGGTTTACAAGCTAGATTCCAAAGGTGTTAATATAACTGTTGTCGATCCTATTGGCAATCATTTAAATCCAGACGCTGTTTTCCCAAATAATTGGTTTTCAATTCATAAAGATGGCACAAGAGTTCTTTATCCGATGTTTGCCAATAGTAGAAGAATGGAAAGAAACTTAGAAATATTTACCACTCTAGAAGAAAAAACAAATTTTAAAATTAAATCTACTCTTGATTTAACTATTTACGAAAAAGAAAATTTATTTTTAGAAGGTACTGGAAGTATGATTTTAGATCGTGAAAACAAAATAGCTTACGCTGCTTTGTCCGAAAGAACCTCAAAAAAAATACTTTTTGATTTTGGCGATAAAATGAATTACATTATTATTCACTTTAATGCTTTACATACTGTTAATAATAAAATGTCACCAATTTACCATACCAATGTAATGATGTCTCTTGGAGATTGTTTTTCTGTTATTTGCACTAAGACTATTGTAGAGGAATTGGAAAGATCTAAACTTTTAAATTCTCTTGAAAAAACCAATAAAGAAATTATTGAAATTTCTATTTCCCAAATGAATAATTTTGCTGGTAATATGCTCCAAGTTGCTGGAGCAAATAATTCTCCAATCATTGTCATGTCACAATCTGCCTATGCATCTCTAGAAAAAAGTCAGCTTAAAAGTTTAGAGAAATATGGAGAGATTGTATTTTCTGATCTTTCTACTATCGAAAATTATGGTGGCGGAAGTGCTAGATGTATGATGGCCGAACTTTTCCTTTAACTCATCTCTAAGTCAGAGTCAATTTTTTATTTACTATTTTTTTAATTAAAAGATAGACAACTGAGGAAATTGCAAATATTGATATTAAAAAGCTTGTTGTTAGCCCCTTTTCATAATTCATTAACCAAATTATATTTACAATGCTTTGGATGAGAAAATAAATTATCGAAACTAGTAAATGGGATAATTTATATTCATTAACTAATAGCTGGTAAAGATGTTTTCTATGAGGTTGAAAAATATTTTCCTTGGCAAACAATCTTTGTAAAATGGTCCATCCAGAGTCTAAGAAATAAATTAAAAATAAAATTAAAGGACTTAAACTATTTGTTTTAACCATAAGCATAATTGTTAAAATTGCGTAAATAAAACCCATAGAAATAGCACCAACATCTCCTAAAAAACAAATAGCTCTTTTTCTTACATTGAAGAATCCAATTATTAAATTTGATAGTATAATAATGAGTAAAAAATTACTGTCGGTAAAAACAATAAAATGGGTGTTAATAATATAAAATGAAATTAAAAATGTCAACGAGTATAATATAGTCATACCATTAATTCCATCCATGAAGTTTAAAATATTAATACTACTTAGAATGAAGAAAAACATTAAAATAAGTAAATACCATTCTAGTCCAACATAATAATCAGTAGTTAGAAATAATCCAATTGTAAGACTTTGTAATACCAGTTTTATTTTAAAATCAAGGTTTTTAACGTCATCTATAAAACCCATTAATCCCAAAAATAATCCGCAAATAATAATATTTGACATATTGAACTTAGAACATATAATATAGACTATCATTCCAAATAAGTAAATCACACCTCCACCTCTTTTAGTAATGTATTCATGAGAGCTTCGTGAGTTAGGTTGATCTATTATTGACCATTTTTCAGCCATCTTTAAATAAATCAATAAACCCACAATTAAGGATATAACTATTAAAACATAATATGTGATTGAGTATATTTCAATCATTATTCAAACGTTGATATTAATTTTTTAGTTAATTTTTCAAATGAATGGTTTTCCAATCCATATTTATGTCCATTCATACCTAAAGCTTCTAATTCTTCTCTAGGCATATCATAAGCTTCAAAAATGGCATTTACAATCTCTTTAGCATTTTCTGGCTCTACTGAAAACCCCGCATTAGCTTCTTTTACAGGATTATTTCCAGCTTTTATACTTTGTATAATGGGTTTTCTAGCATACATATATTCAAATAACTTATTGGGACTAATCCCAAATTTAAATAATTGCTGATTTTTTAATCCTATGAAACATACATCAAACTTTTTCAGAACACTAGGAACTTGTGCCTTATCTACTTGTGGTAAAAAGGAAACATTTTTTCCTGCAATACTTTGTAATTTTTCTTTGTGTTGACCTTTGCCGACTATAATAAAATGAAATCTTTGATCGTCTTCTAAAAGCTTTGAAGCTCCAATTAAATATTCTACAGCATTTGCTAATCCTATGCTTCCAGTATAACCAATTAAAAACTTTCCTTCTGGCAAGTCGTTAAAATACCCTGTAGGCAAAGGTTTTGCAATTTTAGAATCTTCAGGGCTAAAACCATTTGGAACATAAACAAACTTATCCTCTTTCATTCCTTTAGATATCATATGATCTTTAGCACACGGCAATACAGATATTACCTTATATGACACTTTGTAACCAAACCTTTCAAAAAAACTAAAAAATATGCTTAATGGATTAAATCTTGAAACACCACCCAATTCAATTAAAGAAAGCGGCCATAGATCCCTAATTTCAAACAATAGCTTAGATTTATATCTTATGCTCCAGAAAAATGCACTTATAATTGGGAAAGGAGACAATGAAGAAACTAAAATCACATCTGGATTTTTTAACTTTCTTTTTTTAAGAAATAATAATTTAAACATGAAATCTAACATGGAAACCAATCTACCTAAACTTTTAGAACCAACATACTTTCTGACTTTTACCCAAACATATGGCACTCCTTCTACCTCTTCATTTTTAAACCATGAATTCATAATTGGAGGCTTATGTATTAAATGAGAGTAGGACCCTGTTATAATTATTGGGTTGTGTCCTTTTTTTTGAAGTTCATTAGCGAAATACCAAGACCTAAAATTCATACCATGAATTCTAGATCCACAATATTGATTAATTATCCAGATATTCTTACTCATTTGTCATGAATTAATTTCTTTTGTATTGGCACTTTGGTTTTTCATATTCTTTATCAAAAACTTATAAGCTAATGTTATAGACAGAATATAAAATACAGTTTGCACACCAGAAATCATGTACAATACTTGAATTTTATTATTTAAATAATAGTGCCCAAAGATTAGAGCAACTATAATCAAAACAAAATGAAATAAGTCAAAAAAGAAAATTTCCTTTTGTTTGCCTAAACGGATAAATATGTAAGATAGAGATGAGGCAAGAAACATAATAGCCATCCAAGGGCTTATTATTTTAATAATATCCATTAACCCAGACCATTTTTCGCCCAAGATATAGGTTACTAACCATGATGGAGAAACCATGAGAATAATCCATCCAGTCAAGGTCAGAATAAATAGTCTTTTTATCCAAAAAGTGTAAGATTTAATAAGTTTTTCTGGGTTTTTTATTTGTGCAATTTCGTTGTAATAGACTTGAGAAAAAGAAGAAGCAAACAGCATAACTACTAATCCTAAGTATTGTATTGCTGCTGCTGTAAGTCCAGTAAATTGCTCACCATATAAACTAGTGAATGTCATTAAAATAATAAAGTTTATTGAATTTCCTACAAAAACTCCAGGAGAGGTGAAATAGATAAATTTTTTATGTTTTTTGATTAAACTTTTTTCAATTTCTTTATTTCTTTTGTTCCATTTAAATTTTGAATAAAAACGTTTTATATAGTTTAAGTCTGCAGAAAATAGTCCAGTAATTCTTCCAATGATTAGACCTAAAAAGTTAAATCCAATTAAACCAGTTATGATCTGAGTACTGCAACCCATAAGACTATGAATTATTTTGGATGAGCTAATTGTCAAAAAAGATTTAGATCTTGTGAAAAAAGGTTGAAAAACTTGTATTAATCCATTGCCAAATATAGCTATTGGCATTAGTATTAATAAAATGCTTTCACGTTGAAAAACATCAATTTCTTTAAAGTAAAACAGACAGAATATTAAACCTCCAATTAAAGACATTACAAAACATAGTTTAATACAAACCCTAAGTAGAGAAATTGCCTTATCCTCTTCTCTCTCTAAGATTAATCCACTTTCTAGTCTCAGGGCACTTATACTGCTAAATATTGCAACATATTCAAAAAACAGCCTAAATGGTGCATATTCCTCAGGGCTATAGAAAAAACGTTGGAGTAGAATTAGCGATGCAATAGAGATGATCTGAGCTACAGTAGAGCCTGTAAAAAGTGTCATCACATTTTTTAAAAATTGATATGTTTTTTTATTAATCAATTAGCAATAGCTTTTTTATTTATCCAATGGAAGAAGAATATAGTATTAAAAAGTGCAAAGAAAACAATTCCACTTTGTGTTTCAAGAATTGACTCGGTCATAAAATTAATTATTAATAGAAAAATGAAAATAGTATAGACATAATCTCTTTCTTTTAAACTGATAATTAGCATTATAATTGTTAAAAAAAATAAAAATAAAAAACCAATTATTCCATGATCTAATAAATATTGCAAGTATTGATTGTGAGTATTTGTGTTTTTTTTCTTTAAGGATATATATCCTTTACTAACATATGTTTTGTTTAGTTCAATTCTTCCAATACCTGTTCCAAATCCTGTAAACCAATTTTTTTGAATCAATTCAACTGTAGATTTCCAAGCTTTAATTCTAGTGCTTGTAGAGGATGGATAATTAGATTGTTTTTTTGAATATAAAGTATGTTTTATAATCTCATTAAATCTATTTTTAATTGGGGAACTTATGTTAATAAATACTCCCGCAGTTAGTAACAATATAAACCCTACTAGTAGATCCCTTTTTTTGAAAAACTTTCTTTTTATTAAGACAATCATAAATATGCTATTTATGATTACGTTACTTATCCATCCTGTTCTAGAAGAAACTAGCACAATAAATATCGTGAATGAAATGATTAAAATCCAGGACCATTTTTTTTGAATTTTGAGTTCATTAACTTTAGAAATTAAATTTATATATAATATTCCTATGGCAAAGTTTAAATACATTGAGTAATAACTCGGATGATGAAGAAAAGAAAGTTTCTTGTAATAGAAAGAGTCTGAATGATTATTGTATATAAAATTAAAAGTGGAATTAGCTAAACAAATTATAATTGAAATACTGCATCCTACAATGAATATTTTTAATAATTCATTGATAAAGTTCTTTTTTAATTCAACCCCAATAAGGATGAAAAATGGAAACAGCAATAGAGATAGCTTAGTTTCTAAATGTGACCAATGAACATTTAATTTGCTTAAAAAAAACAGTTGCAAAAAAGGTAAAACCCATAGAGCTGTTGGAATTAATTTAATCCAACTAGTTCTTTTTAAAAAAACCTTGTAGTCACCTTTTAATATGCAAACCAAAGAAACAACTATTATTGCTATTCTCATGGTTGTTTTTTCCAAAGGGATGAGTAAAGCAATTACTAGTAAAAGTATTTGAGTTAGATTGTATTTATTAGTTAAGTTTTTTAAAAACATCCTAAGCTAAAATCATTTTAATTTTTATAGGGTTCTATAAAGGGCAAGAAGTTTTTTTTCTTCAATACTCCAATTGTATATTTCTTTTACTGCCTTTATCCCATTTTCACCCATTTTTTTAGCTTCAAAAGGATTACTTATTAAATAATCAATAGCCTTCTTAATCTCAATTGAATCATTTGGATTCACCGTCATCCCACAATTATGATTAATTATTATTTCTTTCCATTTTTCAAAATCTGAAGCAATTATTGGAATTCCAGCTGCCATATATTCAAACATTTTAACTGGTAATGAATCTTTGTAACTTAATGTTGGGTGTAAAGTAACCATTCCTATATTGGCTTTTTGATATAAACTAGAAATTTCACTCCTATTTAAAAATCCTAAGTAATTTACATTTCCCCAGCCTTTCAGAGCATTTAATTCTTTTTCTAGACTAGGATCTAAAAACTCCCCTGCCAATAAAAGTTTTATTTCTGAGTTTTCTATGGCTTTTATTATTTCAACAATCCCTCTTTGTTTTGAAATTCCACCAGAATAGACGATGTGGTTAATAGATTTTTTACTATTTAAATCTTTAAATTCACTAATTATTGGAAAGTTATTTATATTAATACTTTGATTATTAATTTTGATAAATCTTTGAGTTATATGGGAAGTAGCACCTATTACAGCACTCATTTTTCTTGCCGCATAATTCTCATATTTTTCTATTAAAAAAGATATTGTCTTTCTCAAAAATGGATTTATCCAATGTTTTGTGAGAATTTGTCTTGGTAAATCTTCATGAACATCATAAATAACTTTTTTCCCCTTTCCAATTAATTTCAAACCAATTCTCAAAAGTTCAGGGTCATGAAAATGATAGATATCAGCATTAGACTCAAGGGCTAGCTCATATGCATCTTTGCTTAGTTTAAATATTCTGTATAATCTATTTTTTTTAGTTGGGTTTAATCCAATCAATTTAATCCCTTTTAGAGATTTTTTTTTAACGTTTGGGGCTATTAATTCTACTGAAAATCCGTTTCGTTGTAAACTACAACACTGTTTGTGAAATATTCTTACATCACTTGGTTTATGAACGGTAGTTATGTGACAAATTTTCATTTTCTTAATTAAAGTTTTCTTTTTTTCTAAAAAGAAAAAATAATATTAACATCAATCCCCATCCTCCACTAAATAATGCAGTAGTAATTGCTTGTGAGCTCAAAAGAAAAACAGGGATAGTATTTAAAGAAAGTTTTAATATTAAATGATTCCTAAAAAGTAATTCAATAAAAACAAATAATAGTCCCATAGATAATCCAGAAAGAATAAATCCTTTCCAACCAAAGTTTGCATAGTCATACATGAAACTAGCAACATTTACGTTTCCTTTAAGACCTTTTTGAGCGTAAGAAGGGTACATTAAAGGATATAATTCCTTTGCATAATTAGAGTGTTCTTTTTTAGTGATAAATTTTGCCAATCTATAACCAGATCCATTTTGATAAGGTAAATATTTGGGGATGAATTTAAACCAGCCTGAAATTGTTTCCCCAGGAATAATTAAAATCCTTTTTTCTAACCCATGTAATATTTTTTTAAAAACACTTTTAGTTTCTAAATTTGAAACATCAGATTTTTTTTGGTTCTCCACTGCGCTAGAAATCTCAGGATTTCTTATTTCAGGATTTTGTATTAATACAAGTGAAATCATTACCATTGAAATTGATGCAGAATATTTTAGGACATTTAGCCATCTTGTTTTAAGTAAAGAGTATATCAAAGAAGGACCTAAAAAAACAATAATAAAACTTTTTTGCATTAAGCAAAAAACATAAAAGGAACCTAGTGTAAAAATAATCCAGTAAAGTTTTTTCTTTTTTAGAATTAATAAAGCCAATAATGAAAAAGGTAAAATTCCTTTAATATTAAAGCTAGCTATGTAATTGACTAAATAATGAGATTCTGCAGTTATAGTTCGTCTAAGTTGAATGACTTCTGTTATTGTTCTCAAATTTATAGCACTTATTGCGTGAAATTCCCCTAGATATAGAAGATGAAAAAGAATTAATAGAATGGAGGTGATCGGAATTATTAAAACTGATTTATTTAAATTAATTGATATACTTTCAAAAGAGATTTTATATTTTATTTTAAATAAATAATAGCTTGCTAAATAAGTTAATAAAAAACAAACATAAAATAACGATATCTTATCAATGTATTCAATTCCGCTTGTCTTTAATATTCCATATATCAAAACAGCAAAAATGATATGATAAATAGCTAGTAAACTATGTGACTTAAAAATCTGCATGTATTTAAATCATAAATTATAATAATTTACTTAAGTTAACTTGACTTTTAATATGAAAAGTCTAAAAAAAAAACAATTATTAACTAAGATTTGTTGTTGAAGTATTTCCAATACCATTCAATAGCAGAATTTAATCCCTGTTTTAAATTATGAGTAGGTTGGTAATTCAATAATTTTTTTGCTTTTTCAATCGATGCCAATGAATGCTTTACATCGCCAATTCTCTCTGGACCGCTATTAATTTCGATGTTTTTTATTTCAGAATCAAATTCCGAAAGTAAGTCTCTTAAATTTTCTACCAATTCTTTTAAAAAAGCTTGGTCACCACAAGCAACATTGTAAACTTGATTTAATGCATCTGGGTTTTTAGTAGTTGCAGCCAATTCATTTGCTTGAATTACATTGTCTATATAAGTGAAATCTCTACTTTGAGACCCGTCACCATGAATTACAGGTTCTTGGTGATTAATAAATGCTTTTATAAATTTTGGTATTGCTGCTGCATATGCACCATCAGGATCTTGTTTTCTTCCAAATACGTTAAAGTATCTTAATCCAATAAGTTCTAAACCATATAGATTTGAGAAAACTCCAGCATACAATTCATTCACATATTTAGTTACTGCATATGGAGATAAAGGCAAACCTATTTCACTTTCAATTTTAGGAAGTTTTTTTGAGTCGCCATAGGTTGAAGAACTTGCTGCATAGACAACTCTTGAAATGTTATGCTCTTTAGCTGCCCATAAAACATTTAAAAAACCGGTAATATTTATATTATTAGTTTTTAAAGGATCTTCAATAGACCTTGGGACGGAACCTAAAGCTGCTTGGTGTAGAATTACATCAATATCTTTACATGCTTTTAAACAATCTTCTAAATTGGTGATATCTCCTTCTACCATTTTGAAATTAGGATTATTTAGAAATCCTTTCACATTTTCTTTTTTCCCAGTTAAGAAATTATCTAAACAAGTAACCTTGTTGTTTTTATTCAATAGATATTCTATGATATTACTTCCTATAAATCCTGCGCCTCCAGTTACAAGTACTTTTTTATTTTTTAATGACATAAATTATTTCTAATTTTTTTTTAATCTTCTAATTCATCTCTCAGGTTGGTAATTTCTTTACTTAGTTTTTCAAATTCTACGGAATTATTTTTGGTGATAGAGTCATTTGCGTATTCTAAAGCTGTCATGGCCAATAAGTCTTGCATATCATTTACTGCATAATTCTCTTTTAAATTTTTAATATTATTATCGATATCTGAAACAGACTTTCTTATTTTCTCTTCATCTTCTCGGTTAATTGTCAATGGATAGGTTCTGCCTCCAATTACTACTTTAATAGAAAGTTCGCTCATATTTTATTTATTTAATAATGCAATACATTTATCAATTTCTCTAACCATTTCATTAATCATTAACTTCACATCCTTAGTCGATCCTACTTCGTTTCCGTCTATCTGACTTGCCAATTTCAGCATTTTTATATTTTCATTTAAATCTGAAATCTTATTTTTAAGAAGATTTATTTCTTCATTAGCCGATAAAATATCTTCATTCAATTTATTATTCTCTTGAATTTTTGTATTTAAATTTTCTTTTAAACTTTTTATGAAACTTCGGATTTCATTTATTGCAGATATTTCTTTTTCCATTGGACTAAACCATTTTTACAAAGTTAGTAGCTAAACTCAATTAATCAAATTTAAAATTAATTGTGAATAAAAAACTAATTTTTTAGCACCATATTTATTTAATTATGACAAGATTTGTGCAATGAATTTCTTATTAAGATTTTTATTTTTTTTCCCATTTGTTTTTTTCTTGTTATTCATTAGCTCCCAAGAAAAAAACAAGTACAATTTCAGGTCTCCAATTGGTATTCCGATTCTACTTTCTGGAAACTTTGGAGAATTGAGATCCAATCATTTTCATACGGGTTTAGATATTAAAACCAACGGGTCCATTAATTATAGAATTTACTCAATTGATAGTGGTTTTGTTTCTAGAATCAATGTTTCTAAATGGGGTTATGGAAAAGCTATTTATGTAGCCCATCCAAATGGATATACAAGTGTTTATGCTCATTTAGATCATTTTCCAGAAAAAATAGAAAAGATTTTAAGAAATCGTCAGTATGAATTAAAAACTGAAACTTTAACCTGCTATTTAGACTCCTTGGATATTGTAGTTTCCAAAGGAGAGGTTATTGCATACTCAGGAAATACAGGAGGATCTTCTGGACCACATTTACATTTCGAAATTAGAGAAACTAACTCTGAACACCCTGTTAATCCGGAACTATTTAATTTTGAGATTCCCGATACTAAACCTCCTGTAATTAATAAATTGAAGCTTTATTCATTTTCTCCTTCTAGCAGTTTGGAAAACTTTTCTGAAAAGGATTACTCAACAATTAAAAAAAACCAGCAATACCATTTAAAATACGATAGTATTATCTACTTAACTGGGTTAAGTGGTTTCGGTTTAAAATCTTCGGATTATTACAACAATACTTCTAATAGGTGTGGAGTATATTCAGTGAATATGTATATAGATAATGATCTTAAATACCAACTAAAATTGGACGAAATAGATTTTGAAACCAATAGACAAATAAATATTCATAAAGACTATGGTGCTTACCAAAAATCTAGAGAAAAAATACATAAAATGTATATTCATCCAAATAATGAGTTGCAAATTTACAAAAGAGATATAGGCAATGGTCTAATTTGTTTTAAAGATACTTTAATTCATGAAATTCAAATAGTAGTTGGAGATATTAAAAATAATATTTCTAAACTAAAATTTTATGTTCAAAACAAGTCTCTAATTTCTTGTCGTAATGATTTGTTAGTGCGAAAAAAACACAAAACTAAAGTGTACTCTATGGATAGTTCGATGTTAGTGGTTATCGATACCAATACACTTTATGATAATTCCATAATCTATCCTATCAAAAAACAAAGTATTTACACTTTTAACAATACTAATATTCCGTTAAAGAGAAAGTTTATTATGTCTATTAAGTTGGCGAAAAATGAACAAGTACACAGTGATAAATTATTTGTTGGAGAATTGACAAAAAAAGGAAATATAGTCAATAAAAAGGCAGATATTTCAAAGGGTTGGGTATCTGCCGAGCTTAATAAATTTGGTAGATATAAAATATATATTGACACAATTCCACCCAAGATTAACCACGTTGGAAACAATTTACAAAAAACTAAAAATCAGGAACTTGTTTTTAAAATTATAGAATTAAAAAGTGGTATTGAAAAATACAATGTTTTTATTGACAATAAATGGGTGCTTTCTAACTTCAGTTACAAAACAAACAGGTTAGAAGTGAATTTAGATAAATACTCCAATATTTCTTCGGGAAATCGTACTTGCAGAGTCGAGGTCTCAGATGAAAGAAATAATAAAAGTATGTTAGAATTTGATTTTAAAGTCAATTAAAAACATTGATATTTTTTAAAATGGTCCCAAATTTCTACTTTATTACGTGTAAAATGTTTTTCTTTATTGTAAATGATTTATTGTAGGTGATTGATTATAAAAAAGCTAGAAAGTTTGGGTCATTAGAATTATTGGCAAAACAAGTTGTTGAGGGTTTTATAACTGGTTTACACCAGAGTCCCTTTCATGGCTTTTCGGTGGAATTTGCTGAGCATAGGTTATACAATAGCGGTGAGTCTGTTAAACATTTGGACTGGAAATTATTTGCAAGAACTGATAAGCTGTTTATTAAAAGATATGAGGAAGAAACTAATTTAAGATGTCAAATTCTTATTGATTCATCTTCTTCAATGATGTTTCCAGTAGATCAGCCTTACAATAAATTCACATTCTCTGTAGATGCAGCAGCTGCTCTTGTTTTTCTAATGAGAAAACAAAGAGATGCATTTGGATTATCCATTTTTAGTGATGATTTAGATTTTTATTCGCCTGCCAAATCCTCATTAACCCATCAGCGTTTTTTACTTGCAAGTCTTGAAAGAATATTGAAAGAAAAAAAGAAAGTCTTTAAAAACAAAAAAACCAATATTGCTAAAATGATAAACTCTTTGGCATCAAAAATTCATAAGAGATCATTGGTATTTATTTTTTCAGATTTTATGGCTATAGATAATCCAGAAGATTTTGCCAACTCTATTAAACATTTAAGACATCATTTACACGAGATTGTAGTTTTTGATGTTTCACACAACAATCTAGAAAATCAATTAAATCTGAAAAATAAATATTACAATGTTGTAGATGTTGAGACTGGAGATTCCATTAAAATGCATCCTAAGCAAATTAAAGAAAAGTACATAACTGAGAGAAACCTAATAAAAAACAAGATACATAACTTGCTAAAACAACAAAAAGTAGATTTAATTAATGCCAATATTGAAATTGGTTTTGACCAGATTTTACTTGAATATTTGTTAAAGAGAAAAAAAATATATTAAAAAACTATTCAATTGCTTGTAACTCCAGACAAAAAAATTAAATTTGCCATCCATTTGGACCGGTAGTTCAGTTGGTTAGAATACCTGCCTGTCACGCAGGGGGTCGCGGGTTCGAGTCCCGTCCGGTCCGCTTATTAATTCCGCAATCATCTATTATTAAGAAGGTTGCGGTTTTTTATTTCCTTATTTGCCATAAACTTGCCATAGAATCTAAGAAAAGTCAAAAAATCCGACCTAAGTCTTTAAAATAAACACCCAAGTATTAAAATAATATCACTTTTATTAAAAGATTGATTGTCAGAGAACAGTATATAATCTCATTTTGAAATATTAAGTTAAATTTATCGAATGAAAAAAATCCTATTCCTGTTAATATTTATTTCTAGTACATTATTTTCACAAAAAGAGAGGTGGGATAATGCTCCAAAAGTATTAGTAGACTTATATAAGTCCGCTTATGAAAAGTATATAAAAAATGATATCCAAGAGTCTATAAATGATTTAACTATTGCTATAAAAATTGATTCAAATTATAGGTCTGCATACGCTTTTAGGGGTCAATTATACAAAGATCAAAAACTATATTCAAAAGCCTTTTTAGATTACTCTAAAGCTTTAGAAATTAGCGATTATAATTCATTAAGTACTTTAAAAGATATTGGATATATAAAATTCGAACTCCAAGAATATGATGAATCTTTTAAAATTTTTAATAAACTTGAAAAAGGTGGAGTAGATGTAGGAACTAAATATATGAAAGCGATTTCGGCTTATTATTTAGAAGACTACAAGACGGCTATAGAAGGGTTTAATAAATCAATAATATTTGATCATCAGGAAGGGAATTGGTTAGGTTACAAGGGAGAAACAAAAGCTTGTTATTATAGGGCTAATTCAAAATTAAAATTAAATAAATATCAAGAAGCAATTAAGGATTATAACCTAGTTATTTCTAGAGAGGAATCTCCCTTTCATGATAAATCATATTACGAACGTGGATTTGCAAAAAAGAATCTAAACCTGCCATATGAAATTGATTTTTATAAATCTTGCGAATTAGGATATGAAATTGCTTGTTATCAGAATTCTTCTAGAATCAGTAAAATTAAATTGCCAGATCCTGATAATATTTTAAAAATCTCATTTAAAAAACTATTTAAAAAAGCAATTTACAGTTATGAAGATAATATATACCAATACAAAGATTTAGTTCTTAAAATTGATAAAGATCAATTTGATGGTGGTGAGGCTCAATCCTTAAAAATTAAAGCTTCATCTATCACTTCTAAATATGAAATAGTCAGGTTTACTGTTAAAAATGCTTGTGTTCCATCAATTATAACAACTGAGAATAAAAATGGAATATATAGGCAGAATTCTTTATTGATTGAAAATGATCCTGATTTTTATGGAGATGAAATTACTTATCTTACTCTTTTAAACTTTAATCAGATAGAATATATTCAGATTTATGAAGATGAATGTGGTATTACAGATATTGATTTAATAATTGAATTTTTCAACAACTAAAATTAGTTGGCTCTCATAAGAAGAGCTCTTTTATTTTCACTATAATACTTCACATTTTTAAAATTTGAATATATATTTATACTAAAATATTACAATGAGTGAAACTGTCCCAACATTTGAAAACAATGATAACATACCCTTTGACAATAATGAAAGACCTGTTTTATTAAAGGTATTATGTATTTTAAGTTGGATAGGTTCTGGGTTGCAAATATTTGTATCTACTCTCTATTCCTTATTTATTACCGGTGCTGTGAAGCAAAAAATGTATAGTATTCTTCCCAATCAAGAGATAATAGATATGTACAAAGATATATTCAATTTAATGGATAAGACTTCCATTTGGTATCTTATACTTTATATTGGAAATGTTGCCTTTGTTTATATGATGTGGAATTTTAAAATGATGGGATTTTATGGATATGCCTTAATACAAGTATTAATTTTACTAGTTCCATACATTGTAAACCCTTTTAATTTTAATCAATTACTTGTTTCCTCAATATTTCCGGTAATATTTATTATTTTGTATTCAAGGAATCTTAAATACTTTAAGAACTAATTTCTTTCTTAAAAACTCTTCAAATACTTGTAAAATATATTTTAGCTTTCATCAAATTTAATAGTTATCATTGCACGAAATTATGATTGCACATTAAAATTAATGCATTTCATTATTTTAATTCAAATAATGCTTAAAACTAATTTTATAATTTTATTTTCATTATTGACCATTCAGTTTGTTCATTCTCAGGACTTTGAAAATATTAATAAAAAAGATTTAGTTAAACTTAGTGGTTCACTAGCATTAAATTCAACTTATTATTTGGGCCCAGCTGAAAGACCTCCATTTTTTTGGCAATTTTCCGGAAATATAAATATTGTCACTCCTGTTTTTACTATACCGATATCTCTAACATTAAGTCAGCAGCAAAAGTTTTCTTTTGATAATTTTTTTGATACTCAAAAAAAAGCAGCAGCTCAACCATTTAACCAGTTTGGGATGAGCCCAAAGTACAAAAACTTTACATCTCATATTGGATATAGATCTTTAAAGTTTTCTGAGTTTTCCCTAAGTGGTAATCAGTTTATGGGTATAGGATTTGACTATGCAGCTAAAGAGAGTCCAGTAAGAATTAAATTGGTCTACGGAAGATTTGCAAAGGCAATTGATACCATTATTCCAGGCAACTATGCCAAAACTTTTGAGAGGTGGGGGTATGGAATTAATACAATCCTAGGAAATGATAAAAATAATATTGGTCTTTTATTATTTAAAGCTAAAGATATAAAAACATCAATTTCAGGTTTTGATACTCTTGTTACTTCTAGACCAGCAGAGAATTTGATTTTAGGAATTACTACTAAACAAAAAATTAATAAAAATTTATCCTTTGATGGTGAGATTGATTGGAGTGCATACACTTATGACACTAGAAGAAGCGATGCTAAGTTAGAAGGTTTCACCTATCTTAATAATCTTGGTTTCTTGTTTTATGCAAACACTTCATCAGTACTCTCTAAAGCACTTTTTGGTAATTTAAAATATAAAAAGGATAAACTAAATTTCAAGATCAGCTATAGAAGAGTAGACCCAGAATATAGAACTATGGGTTCAGTATATCTAAATAATGATTTTGAAGATTTAACATCTAGTTTTAAATATAAATTTTTAAAAAATAGACTTGGATTGGGTTTCACAAGTGGGGTTCAAAGAAATAATTTAAACAACAATAAAGTTTCAGAGTCAGTTCGCTTAATTAGTTCTATAAATTCAAGCTATTCTCCTGAAAATAATAAGTGGAATTTCAGTATTGGTTTTTCTAATTTCAACTCTAAGAGTACGATGTCCGCTGTAAATCTTGGTGTATCAGACACTATGAGATATGCCCAAATCACCAAAAGCTTAAATATTCAATACAGTTTAAATAGTAAATTGAAAACAAACAATTTAAACTCTTTTATTTCTTTTAATTTTCAAAATGCAGATATAGGTAGTAATATCGGAACGCAGGATCAACAAAAAATAGAAACTATATTTTATAATTCATCAATCGGTTCTAGTATAATGATACCAAGTTTTAATGGGACAATCAGTATAATGATTAATGCAATTAATAATATAAATACTGATTTTAGTACTAGTGCAATCGGTCCTTCTTTGAGTATTTCCAAGAGTTTTGAGACGTCTAAAAACCCAATAAGATTTAATTTCTCTTTATCTTCTTTAAAATCATATCTTGACTTTGCATCATCCGGAAATATTCTAAACGGATTTATAACTGCAAATTATCAAATCACTAAAAAACAAACAATTGGTCTTAATACTTCTTTATCAAGAAGAATAGTAAATCAAGATGATTCTACTTTAGAATCCATAATAACTTTTAATTATAATTACAGGTTTTGAAATATAAAATCCAAAATATAATTGTCTTCACTTTATTGTTGGTTATTAACTTTTCCAATACGATGGCTCAGTTATATCCAGTTAATTCTAATCTGGTTCTTACTCCTCCTCATCCTATAACTTATTCTAAATATGCAGATATTGGTTCTAATTCTATTCAAGCAAACTTAAACTTCATCGACCTTAATGAACCAACTTGGGATGTCTATTTGTCTCTAACTATAGAAAGTCAAGATATAAAAATCTCAACAAATCCTAATTTTAAACCAACCTCCCCAATAACATTATTTTCAGGTGTTCCAAAAGTTTTGAGGGGATCAGATTTTTATGATTATTTTAATTTGAATAATGCCGTTTTTGAAAATATTGACGCTGCAACTATTAACGCTACTGGGAATCTGCCAGAGGGATTCTACACCTTTTGTATAACAGTATTAGATTACAGGTCAGGAATTCCCATTTCTAATTCTTCTTGCAATTCGGCATATTTATCTTTAGAATCGCCACCAATTGTTATTTCTCCTACTTGTGAATCTGCAATTAACCCTTCTAGTAACCCCAACATTTTCTTCAATTGGCAAATGTCTGGAGGAAGTTCTCCTTCAACGACTTTTAATTCTACTTATAAAGTATTTCTATATCAGATTACTGGAGAGGATACAGACTATCAAAGTGCAGTTCAGAATAATAAAGCTCTTTTAATTTTAGAGTCTGATTATTTAACAACTCCAAATTTCATGTTAAATTCTTCTAACCCTTCTTTTACCAACCTGCAAACTGGCAATAGATATGTATTTAGAATAAGAGCTTTAGATGCTCAGCAAAATAATATTTATAAAAACAATGGTTATACAGAATGGTGTTGGTTTTACTATGGATATCCCGATGATGGTCATATCAAATTAAACTTCCCTGAAAATGACCATATTTTTGAGAAAATGGATGTTCCTAAGTTAGTTTGGGATGCATCTGATAAGGCTTCATCCGGTCAACAATTCGATTATCAATTAAGAATTTTTGAGGTTTTAAATGGACAGACAACTAAAGAAGCCGTTGAATTAAATACCTATTGGCTTAACAAATCTCTTCCACCATCACAGAGTCAAAGTGGAGAAGTTTATAATTTCACTAAACCTTTTGATTCAGGAAAAAAATATGCTTGGTTTGTTCAATCTTCAACTTCAGGACAATTAGTTGCTAGCAGTGATACTTTAGTTTTTAATTCTCCACCACTTATTTCATCATTTAAAGCTGGTAATACTACAGTTAAGGTGGTGTCTTTAGAAAATAATAATCTTGATAGTCTAAGGGGAATAGGTAGAGTACAGCTTTCGGGTGATCCCCAAGATTATATTGAAACAACTTTTAGTAATATTGAAATTACATCTGGAGTAAGTGGTTTTGTTTTAAATTCTGGACAATTATCATTTGATTTAACGCACAGAGATAGTATTTCTCTATCCCCTAATCTATTCGAAAATGGAAATGGCTATTTTATTTACGACAGGGGAAGAGTTAACAGAGATGGATTTAATGTTTTTGGTAAAATTCATTGGCCACTTAGCCACCCTGTTTCCAGTGATAGTAAGAATATAGTCTCAACGAATAAAAGTTGGTTTGGTGTTAAGTCAAATTACACCATTTTCGGACAGTCCAATTTAGATTCTTCAAATGTTTTTGATTTAGTAGATCCTATGAATTTCAGGATAGATCTTACTCCTAATTCTAAAATTACTATTAATAATAACAATTATGATTTAATTTTTTTAGGGAATATTTTTATTAATAGTGAAGTTAAAACAAGTGATGATTCTCAATACAGGTTTCATTTTGGGTATCCAACTCCTGAATCTCAGTTAAATTACATATCTGTATCGGATATCCAAACTTCTTCA
The DNA here is from genome assembly GCA_905181675.1 of Bacteroidetes bacterium MED-G20. Lineage (GTDB taxonomy): Bacteria > Bacteroidota > Bacteroidia > Flavobacteriales_D > Parvicellaceae > MED-G20. Next base: position 6,828 of record CAJIYZ010000100.1, on the reverse strand, counting down.
TTTGCTCCAAAAAATACTATTACACCCATTGATAATTTTAACATAGGTATCATATTTAAAGATGCCATTATTGATTTGTCAGAGAATAAATCTCCAGGAAAACTATCGGGTGATCTTTTTTGGAAAGGTGTGTATATAAATAATTTTAGGGTAAGAATGTATGAAAGTAGTTTGGATGCTACCAATCAAATATCGATACCTCAAATATTTGATTTTGATGAAGATTTATCAGAAGGTCATGAATTATGGGTCAACTCTCAGGGATTGCATTTTAAATATTCAAATTCAATTTTAAATAACGACGAAACTTTTTTTAATGAATTTAATTCAGATTTAAATACCTCCATTTCTATTATTGACAATCATATTGATTCTGATAATAGCTTTATAACTGGATCTATCAAAATTCCAATTGTTAGTAAAACTGAAGAATTTTCTTTTCAAATCCCAATTGCAGATAATGGATTGCAAGATGGGTTTTTAGACGAGGATTTAACCCAAAAAGTATTGAATTTCAATCCATATGGTGGAGAAAATGCTGTTAACATTTCACTAAATAGAGCAGTTTTTTCAGATAATAATCATTTGAAATTTGAAATTGATTTTGAGGTTCCTGCTTTATCTTCAACGGTCACTGGAGTCGATGATTTCAGAGTATATGGCAATGGTCTTATTGGATTTGGCGGAATTAATAAATCTTTAGCATTAACTAATCAAGTTTCTGGAAAGTACAAACAATACAATACTTTTATTGAAGAAGTAGGAGCAGCTTTTATTGATGGAGATTATGCTTTTTCTTATAAAGCCACTATTGATATGGGTTCTGATGTAAACGGAGACAATGGACCTCCAGTCATGTCTATTTCTTCCTTAGAATCTGCAGGTGATATTAGTTATAGTCCTACTCAAGGTAGCTCACTTCCATCACCAGATATTGAAATTCCAGATAGCTCTACTGGAGCTCAAGAATTAACAGTGGTTGATATGAAAATATCTATTGATAATGCAATCATTGAAATAGAGGGATATTTAAATTTCAAACAAAATGATCCTAAATGGGGTACTTGTTTTAAGGGAGGTATCAACGGACAGTTAAAAATACCTTCAAAAATAGATTTGGGTGCAAATATTATTGCTGGTCAAATTAACGGTATGGACTATTGGTATTTTGACGCTTACTTTAACGATCAAGAAGGTATGGGTCTGTCAGTATTTGGCGCTTTTAACTTGACAGCACTTGAAGGAAGAATTTATCGTCATATGTCTTATGATACTATAGAAAAAGAATATACCGTAGATCCTAGTGTTAATTTCGGTGCAGGATTATATATGCAAATCATTGATCCATCGGGTGGAAGAATGCTCGCTGCGGACATTGCTGCGGAAGTCGAAGTAACAGGAAAAGATTTTGTTGTCAATGTTCAGGGAGATTTGAAGATGATGAATGATAAAGGCAGAACACCTGGAGGAAAAAGTGGTGCGATAAAAGCAGTAAGTAAAGTTATTGCAGAAGAAGCCATCGCAGCTATTGGTCCTATATCGTTGGATATTCCTATAGCTGGAGGAACTATGAAAGTTTCAGCTGAAGGGACTAAAAGTGGTTCTTTAAACTATACTAAAAACAGTCTTGAATTTGGACTTTCTGCCGATGTTAGTTCTACTCCTTCGGTTAATTTTTTATATAAAAACAACAGTAACGATTTTAATTTTGGTGCTTCAGCAGAAGGTGAATTTAATCTAGGACTTTCACTTTCAGATGGTAAGTCAATTTCTATGGGAATGGCTGGTACTAAAAGTGGTTTTTTCAAAATGGATTTTGATGATATCTCTTTTAACTCTTCAATTGATAGAACTAATAAAACTGGGAGTTTAGGTTTTTCTTTTGGAGATAAGGCTTTGTCTTTTGATGTACTTAGCGATGGAGGAAGATTTGATTTGCAAATTGATCAAAGTAATAATTTTAATGCAGGATTTAGTACTTCCGGTTCGGCTTATTTAGGTTTTAAAATCGATAACAATATTTTTAATATATCTGGCGATAAATCTAATGGAACCGGTTTGTTAGATTTAGATATTGATGGTGTTGCAATGACTACTTCTTTCAATACTTCTGAAAAAAGCGCTGCCTTTAATTTAAGTACTTCAGGAATAAAACTAAATGTCTCTGGAAAACATAATGTTGGTGGATCTTTTTTACTGGAATCTGGAAATACCAAGTTTGATGTAGCTGCTGACTTGTCACTAAAGACAGGCCATGTCAAATTTGAAACGGGCGATACTCGTTTAGCAGCTATTTTAGACGCTGATAAAAAAGGAAGTTTAATGGTTAAGCATGGACCAGTGGAGCTTGGGGTTTCTGGCAATAGTAAAGGTACAGCAGGAAGTGTACATTTTAAAGATGACAAGTCAGAATTCACTGTTGCTTCCAATATGGATAATAAAACAGGAAGTGTTGTTTTAGCTTATTCAAATACCTCTATAAGTTCTTCTATTTCACCTGACTCAACTGGAATTCATGTTGGAATAAATTCCTTAGAACTAGACATGTCCACCAATATGTCTTCAACTGGAAATCTTAGTTTTAGAAATGGTAATCAATTTATTAAATTAATTGCAGACCTAAATAATAATGTGGGTTCAATAACTGTAAATCAAGCTACAGATTCTTTAAATCCTATTACAATTTCTATGGTTGATGGAACTAATCAATATGATTTTTCAGGAAATGTTGTGATAGTTGAAAAATCTGGTAATATCTACTCCTTACAGTACAGTGATTATATAGCTACAATTAGTTCCTCTACTTTCAGTATTGACATACAGGGAAACAAACAAATTTCAGTGGACAAGAGTTCACAAAAATTAGCATTCAAGTACGATGATATTCAAGTCTCTTTTAGTAAAAGTGAATCTCTTAGTTTTAGCGATGGTCAACGTTCATTCTCTTTAGCATCTACAGGCTTTTCTTTATCAGATGGTGATAAAAGTATGTCAGTATTAAATGAAAATGGAGAAACAGCATTAAAACTTACTAATGGAAACAATAGCTATTTTGTGAATCAGAGTGGATTCTCTATTGATTATGACAATCGAAAATTTGCCATCAACAAACAAGAATATCTTCATATTGATTTTGATGCATCTACTTATATTAAAGTCGATAACAATAGCGCAGTTTTTAATAAGGATGGAAAAGAATTTATAATTGGAGGAGCAACTAACTTTCTGGAATTAAAAGATAGTAAGAGAAGTATTGCTTTAGATCAAAATAAAACACTGACCTATAACGAAGGTTCCTATTCTGCTAGTTTATCTAAAGAATTACAAGTTGAATTATCTGATGGAACAAGGACACTTAAGTTGTTTGATGATAACCATGTACTTAAGTATAGTCAAGGAAATTACGAATTTGGAATTAGAGGAGGAGTTGGTAAAAAACCTGGAATTGATTTAACGGTAGATGGCAATACTATTTTTGTTGAGGGTGAAAAAAGTAAAGATGTCACTATTGGTTTAGTCTCTCAAGAATTTGGATCTGTTTCTGTAAGTTGTGATAAGAACAGAAATATCAAAGGTGATTTTTCTTATAACGGAGAAGAATTTTCTTTAGAAGCTGGAAAGCAGGGATTGTCATTTGCTAATCCAAATGACGACTCTAAAAATGCAGAAGCAAAAATTTTAGATGGTGCTACTCCTGCTCCTGATATGAATGGACCCCAATATATAGGTTCTAAAATTACAGAAGGAGTAGATGGTAGAGTTTCTGGACTTGTTCAAGTTTATTACAACAGTGCTAAAAAGCATTTTATTGGAAATGCTGCTGTTTCTTCTACAATGCCACCTTGTGTAGAAGCGGGATTAGCAATTGAAGTAACACCTGATTATTGGAAATTTAATTTAGGTAATGAAAATGAACTTATAGAAATATATCCTACTTGTACAGGATTTGGTGGAGGTGGTTGGTTAGGTCTAACTCCTACGGAATTTGACGTTGGTGTATTCGTTGGATGGAAAGCTGGAGGTGGTGTTAAAATTGGTGGAAGTGCCATTGGCTGTAGAATTTGGGGAGAAGCATCTGCAGAGTTAGGTGTAAAAGCTAGTGGAGAATACAAACCAAAATTTAAAATTCTTACAGCAGGCGTTTGGGTAGATATTTACGTAGGAATTGGAGTTGATTATTGGTTTCTTGGTGGAACGGGCAGCTTAACAATAGCAGAAGCTGCACTTGCTGGAACACTAGATCTGTATTTTGAAGATAAAACTAGAGTTGTAGGTACTCTTTCGGGGAGAATTGTTGTTTTAAGTATAATAAAAGCAAACTTTAACATGAAATTTGAAACAACTGTTTAAATGAGATTACTATTATATACATATCTTATTTTACCATTTGTGATAAATGCACAGTTTGATAGTACTCAAGTGGAGGTTAATACCGATACAACTTTAAATTCTAGAATAGAATTTAAGGATACTATTAAGGAAACAGATGAAGGAAAGTCAGCCGAAATTTTTGTTAGTAATAATTTTAATAATCAAGACGGCCTAGTTATTAAATGGATAGTTTCCACAATATACAATGAAGAAGGTTTTGATTTGTATAGAAAACAAGACGGCCTAGATTGGGTAAAATTAAATGAAACACCAATTAACTTAATAAGAAATACTCAATTAGACACCAATCTTAATAAAGATGAACAGGGTCTATATAATTTCACATTAAACAATAGTTATGATGAATTTCAAAAGAGCTTTCCAAGGGTTTTTGTTTTAATTAAATCTATATATAATAATTATTTAGCCAATCTAATAGGTATAATTTATTATGATAAAACTGCTATTAAGGATGTCAGTTATCAATATAAATTACTTAAAGGAAGCTCAAATAATGAGTTAGCTATTTCTGAAAACTATAAATGTGGTAATTATGTTAAAGAATCTCCTCCTGATTCTTTAGAAGTTGAAAGGTTTAAAAAAAGATGTGATATAAAGTGGAAACCTGATATTAATAGATATTATGGGGTTGATATTTATAGAAAGACCAATGACAGTACTTTTAAAAAAATCACCATTACTCCTAGAGCTATTCAAAAATCAGAAGATGAAAAAGGAAATATAAATTTCCCTGAAGTTTGCTATGTAGATGAAGATATTAATAAAGAATACGCATACACCTATAAATTTGTAGCCATTAATTATTTTGGGCAACCATCAAAAGAGTCCGAAGAAATTTTTGTTCCTAAAAAAGATTTTGATTCACCAGAGAAGCCATTTAATTTGGTTCCAGTTAAGCACGATTCAAAAATGACTATAGATTTAAGTTGGGATTTTATTCCAGTAGATGATTTAGCAGGTTTTAATATCTACAGAAGTAATTTATTAGAAGGTCCTTATGAGAAAATTAATAAATCATTACTTTCTAATACTACTGCTTTTTATAACGATAAGGTATCTATAACAGGTGACTATTATTACTATTGTTCTAGTATAGATTTTTCGGGAAATGAATCCTATTCAGGAAAAATTTATTTACAAATTCATGACATGCTTCCACCAGATGCACCAAAAAACCTTCAATCTGAAACTGGACCAGGGTTTATAAATCTTAGTTGGGATAATAATATAGAGTCTGATTTGAAGGGTTATTTCATTCAAAGATCATTAAATGATGAAGATAATTCTGATAACCATTTTATAAATATCAATTCTAAGCCAACATTTGAAAATACATTTTCTGAGAAGTTATCTAAAAATGTAAGAAATAAATTTGTTTATAGAGTAATTGCTGTGGATACTTCTTTTAATAGGAGCAAACCATCTATTAATTCTTTAGCACAAATGCCAGATGTAACACCACCCAATCATCCGGTGATTAAAAGCATAGATTTTAAAGATAAAATGATGGTTATTTATTGGATTCCTAATATTGAAAGTGATTTAGAAGGTTATAATTTGTTTAGAAAATTAAAAAATGACTCTACAGATTTCAAAAAGGTGAACAACTTAACTATTCCTAGAGATATAAACTCTTATAGAGACAGGCTCACAACACCAGGCAAAGAGTACTTATACCTAGTTAAGGCTGTGGATGTAAATGGCAATATATCACTACCATCAAAAGAGTTTTTTGGATACAATCCCAAAGAAAAACTAACAACTCTCCTGAATTTAAGTTCTGAGTTAAATGAAAAAAGAAAAAGAATAACTCTATTATGGAATCTAGAAAATAGTGAAATTCCTGTTCAGGGAAGCATTGTTTTAAGATCTACGGATGATAATGTGTTAAAACCTTATTCGAAATTAATTCAAGAAAACTCATTTATCGACAATATCACACCAGGTTTATACAATTACCAGGTTAGAACTTATACCAAGGATGGTATAGTTATAATGTCAGAAGTAATAAATATTGAACTAATTAAAAATGAATAAATAATTTAAACTATGAAAAATATATTTACAACATGTTTTTTCTCACTAATGATAATAAACACTTTTGGTCAGGTTAGTATTGGAAACGAGAATACTCCAAATTCTGAAGTTATTTTAGACCTCAGTAATTCTGATGGTAAAGGTTTACTATTGCCTAAAAAAAATTCATCTGTTACAGAACCTTTAGGAAATATTTTTTATAATTCTTCTAAAAATATGATTGGTGTTGTCGATTCTATTTCAGGTGGTGTAAATGTGGTTAATTATTTATCTCCATGGAGACATACAGACGCAAATTCTGACGTTACTTATTCATCAAATGCTGGAAAAGTAATAATTACTAATACAGATGCTGCTAATGATGGAAGAGTGGTTTTAGAAGTTCAAGATGGAAGTATA
>CAJIYZ010000099.1 GCA_905181675.1 Bacteroidetes bacterium MED-G20 | reverse complement strand
CAAATACTACTATACTTAAGTATAGAAATAAGCACATGGTTAAAATTGATTTTCAAATAGATTATAAAAAGCTCGCATTTGGATTAAGTACTAGATATTCCAGTTTGATGGAAAATATAGATGATGTTTTTGTTAGTCCAATAGTACCAGGAATTGAAATTTTGCCAGGCTACGGAAGTTATAGAGATTCTCGAATGACAGGCGATTTAGTATATGACACTCGCTTATCTTATAGAATTAATAAAAAGTCCAAATTTTCATTATTGGTCAATAATTTATTAAACAGGGAATATACAAATAGGCCCGGGAATGTCTTACCGCCAAGAACCATTCTGTGGCAATATTCGTTAAAGTTTTAATCCATTATCTTTTCAACAACTTCAAACGATAAATCTGCTTCAAAACCTTTAAGACTTAAGAATTTTAAGATTTTTTGTTTTGAATTAAAATCATCGATAGATCCTATTGATTCAAACTTTTTTCGCGCCTCTTGCTTTGCTACTTTTTTGTACTGTTCATTATCAATCCCCTCTATAGCGGATGAAATATGATACTCTTCAATGCCTTTTTGTAAAAGATGGTGTCTTATCTTAATTTTTCCCCAATAATACAAGTTGAATCTGTCGTGTGTATATGCGTTTGCATATCTTAAATGGTCAATATATTGGTTCTTTTTAAGCTCGTTTATTAGTTTATTTTTCTCAACTATTTTAAGTTGGTATTTTGAGCAAAAAACTAATGCTTCTCTAGATGACAATTCCTTTTTTGAGCATTTATTGGACAAGAAAAGATAGGCTTTTTTGTACTCTTCACTTGGCATTATTTGGTCAAAATCCAAGAAGAAATTTGGTGCCTTTTATTAACTGATTTTTGCAGATTATTGGCGTTTTTTTTATTCGAAAATTTACCAATTGATACCCTAAATAAATTATTTTCCTTTTTTAATTTTCTTGCACTTATTCCTTTGTTTTGCAATTTATCAATCATTTTTTTAGCATTTAATTCGTTAATAAATGACCCAATTACAACTTCAAATATTTTATTCTCCAATAAATTATTCACCTTAATAACTGGCATAGAATTATTTTTTAATGTGCTTTTTGAGATCTTAGAATTGTTTTCTTCTGGAGCTTTATTATTTGGGGTTTTAGCTTCTTTTTCTATAACGAGGTTATTAGGTTTAACTTCTACAAGAGTAGCTGAATTTCCTTTGTTAAATGTAAAGGGGTTTAAATCTGAGTAATTAAACTCTCCATCTTTTTGAAATAATTGTGTTTTAATAGGAATCCATGCTGAATAAAAGATAACTAGAACTACACTAGCTGCTAAAGCCCAATTTTTAATTTGGGTTTTTAAAAATTTAGCGGAGTTTAAATCTATAACCTTTTCTTCTTTTCTTGACGCCTTAAATTCATCCATATTTAAGGCTCTTAACCCATAGGAAGAAGAAAGTAAATTATTAGATTTTTGCTTGAAATTTAACACCCCTTCTTTATTATAAATAATGCCTATCCCATCGAATTCGTGCTTGTTTTCTGATTTTAAATTTTTGTTTATCTCTGAAAGAAGAACTGTTAAATTTTCTAAAGCCTTTTCGTAAGAAATATTATTTTTTTGGGCATATGCATTAACCAGTAATCCATCGTTATTTATAAGATTTTTATTAAATAAAATTTGCTTTGATGGCGGGGAAAAAACAGAATGATTTTCATCAAAATTTGCAGCAGAATATTGTGCAACAAATCCTCCTAAGTTTGGAAATATCACACAATCGTGTAATTGAAGAAGCTCTTTTATAATCTGATTTATTTCTAGCATTGCTTATATGGTAAAATAACAAATATTGTATTAGGATTCCAAATCTAGGATTATAAAACTCGTTTACTAGCTCTTTAGGCCATTAAATATTTTAATGGCTTTAGATTGGCCTAAAAAATCTTCTAACTCTTTTAATGGAATAGTTTTAAGATTATTCACAGACTTGTATTTTGAAAGCAGTATAGTAATTGTTTTTTCTCCAATTCCTTCGATATTGCTTAGTTCAGTTTTAACTAAGCCTTTCATACGTCTATTTCTATGGTGAGTAATACCAAACCTATGTGCTTCATTTCTCATGTTTTGAATCACTTTTAGAGTTGGGGTTTTTTTATCTAGATATAAGGGGTATTGGTCACCTGGAAAATAAATTTCTTCCAATCTTTTTGCAATTCCTACAATAGCAATCTTTTTGGTTAGTTTTAACTTTTCTAAACTTTTTAGAGCACTTGATAACTGTCCTTTTCCGCCATCTACTACAATTAATTGTGGTAAAGATTTTTCTTCTTTAATTAATCTTTGGTATCTTCTAAATATTACTTCTTCCATAGAAGCAAAGTCGTTAGGTCCCTCCACAGTTTTGATATTAAATAATCTGTAGTCTTTTTTACTAGGCTTACCGTTTTTAAATACGACGCAAGCTGCAACCGGGAAATTCCCCTGGATATTTGAATTGTCAAAACATTCCATATGAATCGGTCTTTGGTTTAATCTTAGATCTTTTTTAAAAATTTCCAATAATTTTATGGTTGGTGTCTCTGGATTTTTTATGGATTCTGTTTTTAAGAATTCTATTTTTTTTGCCAATGCATTTTTCTTAGATAGTAAAAGCAAAGCTTTCTTATCTCCTCTTTGCGGAATGTGAAAATTTATAGCAGATTCTAATGCAATTAAATAAGGAGAAACAATCTCTTTTACATGGTCAAAAAAGTCGTTTAAATTATCAGCTATTACGTAAGCGATAATTTGATCTTCGCTTTCCTCTAGCTTTTTCTTTACTACAGTTGTTTTTGACTTTGTAATTGCCCCATTCATTACTTTTAAGGTGTTAACGAAAGCATAGTTTTCGTGACTAACAATATTTATTACACCAAGAGAGGAAATATTTGAATCAACTACAATGGATTTTGCCTGAAATTTTTCAATGTTTTTAATCTTAACTTTTAGCTTTTCAGCCTCTTCATATTGGTAAACCATAGCATGGTCTTTCATCTCGTCACGTAAAGCCTTCAATGCTTTATAAGTATTTCCATACAAAACCTGCTTCATGTTGTTTAACCTTTCTTTGTATGTGTCAAGATCTACTTCTCCTTGACAACAGCCCTTACAATTTCCAATATAGAAGTCTACAGAAGTTTTAAAGACTCTATCTTCTATTTTTTCTGGACTTAATTGGTGGTCACAGGTGCGAATTTCAAAACTATCTTTCACTAGTTCTAAAACAGCCTTAACTACTTTTACAGACGGATAGGGTCCAAAATACAAAGAGCCATCTTTAATTTTTTTTCTTGTGTAAAAGACTCTAGGGAAAAATTCATTTTTAATACAGATCCAGGGATAAGTTTTATCGTCTTTTAGCTGAATATTATATCTAGGTTGGTATTTTTTAATTAGAGAATTCTCTAGAAGTAATGCGTCAAACTCAGAATTAAGTTGAATGGTTTTTAAAGATTCTACTTTTTGAACCATTACTTGAGTTTTCCTATTTTCAAATTTTATTTTATTAAAGTAGGAGCTTACTCTATTTTTAAGTTTTTTTGCTTTTCCAACATAGAGCAAGGTGCCAGAAACATCATAAAAATGATAAACACCTGGAACATTTTCCAAAAGCGATATCTGTTCTTTTAAATTTTTAGAAGTCTCATTAGCCATATATTTAAAATAAAAACAAATCTTATTTTTTTCTATTTATTGAATAGTGGATTAGTCCAATAAAAGATTCTTTGGCAGGAGAACTGGGCAACTGTTCAAGTTTTTTTAATGCAAGGTTTTTGTACTCATGCATTTTATTTTCAGCATATTGAATTCCGCCATTTTCAATAACAATAGCTATAATTTTGTTGATTTTTTTTGGGTCTTGTTTATCTTTTTTAATTGTATTGATAATCATTCTTTTGCTTTTCTTATCCACTTTTTGAAGAACGTGAATTAGAGGAAGAGTTAGCTTTCTCTCCTTAATGTCTATTCCTGTAGGTTTGCCAATATCCTTAGAAAATCCATAATCAAAAATATCGTCTTTTATCTGGAAAGCCATTCCCACATAAATACCTACTTTTTCCATAGTTGCAATGATTTCTTTGTCATCCGTAACTGAACAAGCGCCAGTTCCACAACATGCAGCAACTAATGAAGCTGTTTTTTGTTCAATTATTCTATAATAAACATCTTCCGTGATGTCCATTTTCCTTGACTTTTCCATCTGAAGTAATTCCCCCTCAGACATCGCCTTGACAGCTTTTGTAACTATATTTAATAAATCTATTCTGTTTTCAGAAGTCGTGAGAAGAAGACCTTGTGACAACAAGAAGTCCCCTACTAAAACAGCAATTTTATTTTTCCAAAGAGCATTTATAGATAAAAAACCTCTTCTTTCAAATGCATCGTCTACAACATCGTCATGGACAAGTGTAGCCGTGTGAAGCAATTCTATTAAAGAGGCAGCAGTATAGGTCCCTTCTTGTACAGGACCAAACATTTTTGCTGTTAGAAAGACAAATAATGGTCTTAATTGTTTTCCTTTTCTTTTAATAATGTAATGAGTGATTTTATCAAGAAGTGCAACATCGCTCTTCATGGCGGATTTGAATTTTTTTTCAAAAAGTGCCATCTCCTGCTTAACAGGCTTTTTAATATCTTCTACAGTCATTGTCAATGCACAGCAAATATCCAAAAATTTACAGTGCAATTAGTTTTTGAATAAACTTATTTATAAAGGAGGACGAAACTAAAATCTAGTTTTTAAAGTTATGGTAGCTTTATAATTAATGATTTGGCCTTGGCTTGAGAAGCATTCGAAATAAACTAAATAAATTCCAATTGATGCTTTTTGGCCATATTCATTAATACCGTCCCAAGTAAATTCACCACTAGTGCTTAAGAGTTCGTTATTTAAAACCTGTTTAATTAATCTACCACGGTTATCGTAAATTAATGCATTCCCAACCATTCCTATAGTTGGTAAATTATATGCAAAAATTGCAATATCTTGGTATCCGTCGTTGTCTGGTGAAAAAACTTCATTTACAGAACTAAAATCAGAGTTAGATATACTTGGAAAATATTGGGAATTAGCAACTCCTGGAGTCCCCCAGCCCACACTTTGAGCTGCACTGTGCCAAATTAAATTTGCATTTGAATTATTGCTGTTTATTAAAATCCTTTCTAAAGAAACTCCTTCTGGATCTTGAATTAATTCAAAGTGCATATCTTGATTATAGCTAAATTTATTTAGAGCAATTGAGTCTGGACTTAAAATGTAAATTGTTGCAGAATCATTTGGGTAGCTAGGAATATCCATCTGAATAAATGCTGCGGGGTTATTAGTTGGATAGTCGTTTAATATCTGGCTAGAATCTTCTGACAGAAGAGCAAAACTTCCTGGACTTAAAATAAAATGTTGATTGATTTGCTTTAAGTTAGATATCCCATTGTCAAAATCTGCTAGGAAATATTTATAAATATCGAAAGAGTTATCGCTGTTATTAGTTATCTCTACATAATCAGACCCACCAGAAAGTGGGTCAAATAATACCTCATTTATTAAAACTTCTCCAACTTTAGCAGTATCAGGAACCAATATTTGCAAAGTATCCAACATTATATTTCCAGATAAGTCTTCAACATTTGTAATAACAAGTTCTAAGGTTTGATTTCCATAAAAAGAGTCTTGAAAAATTAAATTATATCCAGATAAAGTAGGGTTGATTAACCCTGGATTGGGAAAATTACTATTGATTAAATAATAATTATTAACTTCTAAAACAGTTTGATTCAAAGGTTCAGAAAATTGTACTTCAATAGCGTTTTTTCCAGTTACAATTGCTGATTCAATATATGGTGAAATAGTATCTATAATTACACTTCCAGAAATGCTAATATCGTCAAAATAGAAATTATCATTATTGGACGATGTATGCTTACACCAAAGACCAGAAAAAGTAGAATAAGTATGGCTATTATCAGTGACTCCTAATTCATAAATAAAGTTATTCCCACCTAAAGTATCGCTAAAGACTTCCCAATTTCCATTAATATCTCTATTGACCCTAACTCTAAATTCTGGATTAACACCAAAAGAAGAGTGAATGCTTGAGCCTAGCAATGTTGTATTTAATCCGTCTTGTCTGTAAATCTTTAGTTTGTCCAAAGATCCATTTTCACCAACTCGAATAAAATAACCTTCTAAATAGCCTTTTAAATTATTGTTATTGGAAGTAAGATAGTACCTAACATTGTTATTATTAGATGGTGAATAATCAAGTTTTATATAGAATTCCCAAGAAAGATTGGCATTAAAATTCAAAGTTCCAGTTTCCACACATAAAAAAGAAGTGTCGGTCAAAGAGGGTGCATTTAGTTGGAGTTTATAATCCGAATTAACTATAAATTCTAAAGTATCTCCAGTCCACTTTGGATTATTATTAAAGTCTCCGTCGGAGAAATTTTCTGTTAATTGAGAGAAAACATGTCCAGAGAGAAAACAAAAAACAATTAAAAACCCAATCCTAGTCATGATGCAATTTTGTAGAAATAAATATACTACTTTTGAGCAAAGGCATAATATGAAATTAGCAATTGTAGGATGTACTGGTCTTGTTGGGAATGAGGTGTTAAATGTATTAGATGAATTATCCACTTCTGTAACTGAACTAATATTGGTTGCTTCTGAAAAAAATATTGGCAAAAAAGTAGCATTCAAAAATTCGCAAATCAGGATAGTTAGTCTTCAAGATGCAATCGATAGAATTCCAGACATAGCTATATTTTGTGCAGGTAGCCAAGTTTCTAAAAAATGGGCGCATAAGTTTGTTGAAGTTGGAACGAATGTAATTGACAATTCCTCCTTTTTTAGGATGCAAGAAAAAATTCCACTAATTGTTCCAGAAGTAAATAGAAATAGCTTAACAAAAGCCAATAAAATAATTGCCAACCCCAATTGCTCTACTATTCAAATGGTAGTAGCATTAAATGATATTTACAAGCAATTTGGTTTGAAAAGATTGGTTATTTCAACCTACCAATCCGTAACAGGGACTGGTCAAGCTGCGGTAAAACAAATGAAAGACGAAAGGAAAGGGTTAAAAGCTGAAAAAGTATATCCTTATCAAATTGATCAGAATTGTTTTCCTCATGGCGGGGATTTTCTAGAAAATGGGTATACCACTGAAGAGATTAAGCTAATAGATGAAACTCGTAAAATATACAACGACTCTAGTATTAAAATAACTGCAACAGTAGTTAGAATTCCAGTCATTGGAGGACATAGTGAATCGGTAAATGTTGAAACTCATAGCCCATTTGAAATACAAGAAATTAAAGAAACTTTAATTAATACTCCTGGGGTTAAAGTTCAGGATAATCCTTCAAAATTTGATTATCCAATGCCCATAACAGCTCACAAAAAAAACGATGTGTTTGTGGGTAGAATAAGAAAAGATACTAGCGTGTCTAATGGATTTAATTTATGGATTGTTGCTGATAATTTAAGAAAAGGTGCAGCTACAAATGCTGTTCAAATAGCAGATTATATATTCAAGAATAATCTTTTGTAAAGTATAAATGTCAAAAAATATTATTGAAGAAAAATCAAGTTATCTTGGAATAGATCCTATTCCAAGACTTCTTCTAAGGCAAGCTCTACCTGCAGCGATAGGCTTCATGGTGATGTCTGTTAACATGGTGGTAGATACTTTCTTTGTTGGTCAATACATTGGAGAATTAGCCATTGGTGCTATTTCAGTGATTTTTCCAATTTCTTTTCTTTTCTCCTCTATTGGCATGTCTATTGGAATTGGTGGTGGTAGTATTGTTTCTCGTTCTTTGGGTAAAGGGGAAAAAGACAAAGCTTTACTATCGTTCAATAACCAAATCACATTAACGATTATACTAGCAATAGTTGCTTTAATAGTAGGTTTGTTTTTTAAAGTTCCGATATTAAATGCCTTTGGCGCAAAGGGAGGAATTATGCCATTGGCTATTTCCTACTTTAATATTGTAATACTGGGAATTCCTTTCTTGGCCCTTTCCATGATGGCCAACAATAATCTAAGAGCAGAAGGGAAAGCTAAAGTTGCAATGGTAGCTTTATTGATTCCTTCTGCATTAAATATTTTCCTGGATTATGTGTTTATAGACATCATGAATTGGGGGATGGAAGGAGCTGGATGGGCAACAAGTATTTCCTATTTAGGATGTGCTATTTTTATAGGCTATTTCTACATTTCAGGAAAAGGAGAACTGAAGATTAGGCCTCAACTATTTAAAATTGACAATACAATTGTTTCTGAGATTTTCAGTATTGGTTCTGTAAACCTTGTCCGTCAAGGAACAATTAGTTTGCTAGCAATTGTACTTAATAATACTCTTTATTATTATGGGAATATTGAAGGAGGAATGGGTGGTGAAATAGCGATTTCTGTTTACGGGCTTGCAACAAGAATGACCATGTTTGCTTTATTTCCATTAATTGGAATTGCTCAAGGATTTATGCCGATTGCAGGTTATAATTTTGGTGCTAAAAAGTTTTTGAGAGTGAAGCAAGTAATTAATACAGCTATGGTCAGCGGACTAGTTATTGCTACGTTTATTGGTGGTTTATTAGTATTTGGCGCAGAATTAATACCACATATTTTTACTAAAGACGAAAAACTCATAAAATATGCACCAAATGCTATATTTTGGATTTTTTCAGCTACGCCAATTATTGTTTTTCATTTAATTCCACCGTCTTTTTATCAAGCTATAGGCAAGGCAAAGCCTGCTCTTTTTCTTACTTTAATTAGGCAAGGCGTCTTTCTTATTCCTTTAGTTCTAATCTTACCTAGATATTTTGGCATTGAAGGTATTTGGTATTCTTTTCCTATTTCAGATGTTTTCTCTGCGATAATATGTTTTTATTTTTTAAAAAGGAGTACCAAAAAGCTAATTAGATAACTCATTCTTATTTGCTAATTGTCCACAAGCTGCATCAATATCTTTCCCTCTACTTCTTCTAATATTGACAATTACATTATTAGATTCTAAATAGTCTGCAAAAGCGTCTACTTTTTCAGGGGCTGCTTGTTGGTATTTTCCATCATCAATAGAGTTGTATTCGATGATATTTACTTTACTAGGAAATGATTTTACAAATTGTACTAATTCCTCTGCGTCTAAAATTTCATCATTAAAATCTTTGAAAATAATATATTCTAAAGTAGGTCTGGTTCCAGTTTTTTCAGAAAAATAAATCATTGCATCTTTTAATGCTCCTAGTGAATTGGATTCATTAATTGGCATTATTTTATTTCTTT
Organism: Bacteroidetes bacterium MED-G20; assembly: GCA_905181675.1. GTDB lineage: Bacteria > Bacteroidota > Bacteroidia > Flavobacteriales_D > Parvicellaceae > MED-G20. The sequence goes on along the minus strand of CAJIYZ010000099.1, from coordinate 12,813 downwards.
TTTCATCATTAGCTGCATGAAGGGAAAGAGCTAAATTGAATTTCACACCATCATCTGCTAGTCTGATTATTTTTTTATGAATTCCAGCAGTACTAATTGTTATTCTTTTAGGAGACATTCCCAATCCATTTTGCGATGTTATTCTATCCACTGACTTAAGTACATTGCTGTAATTTAGTAATGGCTCTCCCATTCCCATATATACAATATTAGATATTGGCAAGTTGTACTCCTTTTTGGACTGGTCATTAATCATCACTACCTGATCATAAATTTCATCAGCATTTAAATTTCTAATTCTTTTTAATTTTCCTGTTGCACAAAAAGCACAATCTAGACTACATCCTACTTGCACAGAAACACAAGCGGTCATTCTTTTCTTAGTAGGTATTAAAACACCCTCAATTACAGCATCGTCAGCTAATAAAAATGCATTTTTAATAGTTCTGTCACTACTGATTTGTGCTTCGCTAAGAACCAAAGCATTAATTATAAAATTGTCTTCTATTAATTTTCTAAACGACTTGGATAAATTAGTCATTTGATCAAATGTAATGGCCCTTTTTTTCCAAAGCCAGTCATGAATTTGTTGTGCTCTGTAGGGTTTCTCTCCTAATTTTACAATTTCATCTGTTAGATCTTCAAGGGAAAGTTGTCTTATGTCAATTTTTTTTTTCATCAAAAAAAAACCTCATTAAAGAGGTTTTTAAAAATTAGAGAACTAGCATGGCATCCCCATAAGAGTAAAATTTATACTTTTCTTTAATCGCTTCTTTGTAAGCTTTCATCACTAAATCATGACCACAGTAAGCAGATATCATCATAAGTAATGTAGATTTTGGAGTATGAAAGTTAGTAATCATCGCATCTGGAATTTTACATTGATATGGTGGAAAAACAAATTTATTGGTCCATCCAGCAAATGGTTTTAATTCTTTGGTGACAGTTACGGATGACTCTAAAGCTCTAGTTACTGTAGTTCCGATAGAACAAACTTTCTTTTTATTTCTTTTAGCATGGTTCACCAGTCTAACTGTTTCTTCGCCAATGTACAACTCTTCAGAATCCATTTTATGTTTGGTTAAATCCTCTACTTCTACTGGTCTAAATGTCCCTAAGCCAACATGAAGAGTTATAGGGGTGAAATCTATACCTTTGATTTCTAATCTTTTCATTAGTTGTTTACTGAAATGCAAACCTGCAGTTGGTGCAGCTACGGCACCTTCATTTTTTGCAAAAATTGTTTGGTATCTGTCTTTATCTTCTGGAACAGGATCTCTCTTGATGTATTTTGGAAGCGGCGTTTGGCCAAGCTTGGTAATAGTAGCCTTAAATTCTTCGTAAGAACCGTCAAATAAAAACCTTAAAGTTCTTCCTCTTGATGTAGTGTTATCTATAACCTCAGCTACTAAATCATCTTCTTCTCCAAAATAAAGTTTATTTCCAATTCTTATTTTTCTTGCAGGATCTACTAAAACATCCCACAATAAACTTTCTCTATTTAATTCTCTTAAAAGAAAAACTTCAATTTTAGCACCAGTTTTTTCTTTGTTTCCGTACATTCTTGCAGGAAAAACTTTGGTGTCATTCATTACCATTACATCTCCATCTTCGAAATAATCGATAACATCTTTAAATTGTCTATGCTCTATTTTTCCTGAATCTCTATGGACAACCATTAATCTAGATTCATCTCTTTGATCTGCTGGAAACTCAGCAATTAACTTTTCTGGTAATTCAAATTCAAATTGTGATAACTTCATGCTTTGATTTATAAATGAGGCACGAAATTAATAAAAATTATGATGCCTTTATGATATCTATCCATTCGTCTATAGATTTTGCCATTTCTATAGAGAAATTTCCTGATTTAATTCGTTTTAAAGATATTAAATGCCCTCCAGAGTCTAAAAAAAGACCAATATCTCTTGCTAAAGATCTAATATAAGTTCCTTTTGAGCAGTGACAATTAAAACTTAAAGTGTTTTTATTTAAAACTTTAAGTTCTAAATGATGGATAGTAACTTGGTTAGGTTTTAAAATAACTTCTTCATTATTTCTTGCATACTGGTATGCTCTTCTACCATTTATTCTTTTAGCGGAAAATATAGGTGGTATTTGAAGTATCTCACCACTAAAATTATTTGAAATATTAGTTAGCACGTTTTCATCTAATTTAGGAAGTGGAAACTCTTTGTCAATTTCCGTTTCCAAATCAAAAGAAGGAGTCGTTGATCCTAAGCGAATTTCACCAACATATTGTTTGGACTCATTGATTAATTGGTCAATTGTTTTAGTTTTTTTTCCCGTACATAAAACCACAACACCAGAAGCTAACGGGTCTAAAGTACCGGCGTGACCAACTTTTATTTTTTTTATATTATAGTGTTTGCAAATTTCATACCTGATTTTTTTAACAACGTCAAAAGAAGTCCAATTTAAGGGTTTGTTAACCACTAAAACAGCACCAGTGTCAAAAGGAATTTTACTCATGATAATTCTAAGGTAATAGTGATGGCCGCAATTATAAAACAGTAATAAGAAAAGTATTTTAATTTGCTGGACTTAACAATTCCTATCATCCATTTACAAGCAAGTAATCCTGTAAAAAAAGCAGCAATAAAACCAAGGATAAGCGGCCCTATATTAATAGTTTCTGATAAAATATTTCCATCTAAAAGGTCTTTGGCTACTTTACCAAAAATTAAAGGAACAACCATTAAAAACGAAAATTTGGCAGAGGATGTTTTGTCTAATCCTAAAATAACAGAAGTAGCTATTGTTGCTCCAGATCTTGAGATACCAGGCAATATTGCAATAGCTTGGGAAATACCAATTAAGAAACTTTGTGGGATACTAATGACATTACTTGTTGGTTTTGCTCTATCAGCAAAAAAGAGTAGAATTCCTGTGATTATAAGCATAAAGCCAACTAAAATTAATTGACCATCAAAAAATGTTTCTATAATATCATTGAAAAAAATACCTACCAATCCTGCTGGAACCATAGATACAATAATTTTTAATGAAAAACTTCTTTGGTCACCAGAGTATTTAGAAAAAAGACCACTAATTATTTCAAATATATCTTTTCGAAAAATAAAAATTGTGCTTAGTGCGGTGGCAAAGTGCAATACCACTGTCATTAGTAGACTTTCTTTGGCCTCAAAATCAGTTGAAAATATTCCTTTTACGATTTCTAAATGCCCACTGCTACTAACTGGTAAAAACTCTGTTAGTCCTTGAACAATTCCTAAAATTAGAGCTATTAAATAATCCAAATGAAGCCTATTGCTTTTTCATTATCCCAAAAAGAACAAATCCATAACCTGACATAACTAAAAATGGAGCGAGAGTAATCCTTCTAAATGAAAACAGTTCTTCTTCATTAAAAACATTTGGATCTTCTGATCCTCCTCCTGACATCAGGATAAATCCTAATAACACAACTAGACAACCAATAATTATAAAGATGTAGTTTTTTCTCCCTAGGACCATTTTAGTTTTTTCTTCCATTTTAATATAACTTTTCAGATTTAACCCAAATAAATTTATTGAGTGCAAAATATGTGGATACAACACTTATTAGTACGCCTGTAATTAGAATTCCTAAAGCAATCATACAAAATTCCAATATTTCTTTATTCAATAACAATTTATCGGTACTTAATTCTGTGATAATATTGGGGTTAATAATTGTAAATGAATACCATAAAGATAAGAGAAATAAGACCGCTAAAATTGCAGAAATTAAACCTTGGTAAAATGCTCTTAAAATAAATGGTCTTCTAATAAAAAACGATTTTGCACCGACAAGCTGCATGGTTCGAATCATGAATCTTTTAGAAAAAACAGCAAGTCTAATGGTGTTGTATATAAGTAAAATTGCAATTATTAATAAAATACCTGCTATAAAAAGCATGATGAGTTCGAAATTTTTAAATACTGTTCCTATTTCTAAGAATTGAGATTCGTTGTAAGCAACTTCAGAAATAATATGTTCGTTCCCCTTGGTGATTTGTGCTGCAAAATTTGCTGCACTATCTGGGTTAACATAATTCGAGCTAAGATTTACGTGAATTGAGGACGGCAAGGGATTAACTCCATCCAATATTTCAAAAGCATCTTTTCCTACATGTTTCAACATTAATTTTTGGGCATCTTCTTTAGAAACATATAAAGCTTTTTTAACAACCCCTTCCATAGACTTTAATTTTTTCTCCATCATTCTAACTATAGATTCATCCACAGTCTCGTGGAAAAGAATATCCATACTTAGTTGTTCTTTTATTTCCGAAGACTTTTTATTAGCTGTCCACATGAAATAAACAAAAACACCAAATAAGGTTAAAAGCAAAGTCATGCCAAATATGGTAGAAAGCTCAGCTAATGAATTTGATTTATGTGATTTAGAATTCATAATTGCTAATTTATAAGAAATTGAATATAGTTTTTCATAATCTTAAATATATAATAAAAATAAATTTAGAGTTTATCAGAAAATTATTTTTTAATGCTTATTTAATCTACTCCATTCGTACTCATTTAAATTTCAAATTGTTAATAATATAATATTTGTTTTAGTTTTATATTTTAATTTTATCTGAACAAAAAACTAGGAACTAAATATGAAGAAATATGCACTTTTAACTCTTTTATTTTACTCTTTTATTTGTCATGTACATTTCAGTCAATGCACGAGTTCTGTCAACTCCATTTCGCTAAGTAGTGATACACTTTGCGGAATAGGCAATGTGAATATTACCATTAACGGAGGGAATTTGGGAAACAGCACAAGCTGGCAATTATTTACAGGGAACTGCGGAGGAACTTTAATCGCAACAACTTCAAATAATATTTTCATAAACATTCCTGTAAATAGTACCACTACTTTTTATTGTAAAGCTGACTCTTGTGGGACAAGTAGTTGTGTTTCAGCAGAGGTATTTGTAATAGAAATTCCATCTTTAGAGTCCATAATAATTGATTCTGTGTTCAATAACACAGATAGTATTTGGAACACTTTAGACTCAGTTTGTCCTCAAACCGAGGTGAAATTATTCGCAAATTACAACTTTACAATTCCAATTAATCATTCCATTATTTGGCATAAAAATTCCTGTGGTTCTTCAGTAATTGGTACTGGTGATTCAGTTTCTGTTTATCCAGATTCTGCGACCACTTATTTTGCTAAAATAGTTGGCCCTTGTGGCGCATCACTTTGCAAACAAGTTACCATAATTACTAAAGACGGCTCTATATCTCCATCTGGAATTCAAACCACAACCAATAATTTTTGTACTGGTGATTCTACAACAATAAGCGTAACGGGGGGTCAACTTGGCTCAGGAGCTAGTTGGAACTGGTATAAAGGGTCCTGCGGTTCCAATTTTATTAGTTCTGGTGGAAGCACAACAGTAACTCCAGCAGCTACAACTACGTATTATGTTAGGGCCAATGGTGGTGTATGTGGATCTACTGCATGCGCAGAAATTTTAATAAACACCTACGATTTAAATGTATATCATTCTAATGTTGACTCTACCTGTGAATCTTCTCCTTTTGTTCTTGAAGGTGGGTTTCCTCAAGGTGGAAATTACTCAGGTAATGGTGTCTCTGATAGTATATTTAATCCTTCAATTTCTGGGTTTGGCTCACATGCCATTACCTACACGTTTACAGATAGTAATAATTGCACCCAATCAACTCAGTTTCCAGTTGTAGTTTTAGAACCTAACATATCCCCTTCCTTAATTAATGCTAGTCTTTATGAAATTTGTGATGGCAATTCTAGTACAATTTCTCTTGACACATCTAACCACATTATAAATGGAAGTCAGTGGTTTTGGTACAGAGGCTCCTGTGGAACAGGCGTTTTAATTGATTCTACCGTCATTAATAATCAAATTAATGTATCTCCATCAACAACCTCCAATTACTATGTAAGAGCTGAGGGGGGGCTTTGCCCAGCAAGTAATTGTATTGGAGTTACTATAGATGTTTATACTCTTGAGGCTCATTTAAATGAATTGGAAGGGATTTGTGGCGATGATTATCCTCAAGTAGAACTTGAGGGAGGTAGTCCATCTGGCGGTGTTTATTCAGGAACCGGTGTTGGAAATGGATTTTTTAATCCTAAAATTGCCGGAGTTGGAAGTCATGATATTACCTACACATACACTTTAGGACCTTGTGTTGCAACAGATATTGAAACCATAAAAATTGAAAATAGCCCAATAAATGTTTATTACTCAATAGAACAAGAAACATGTGCCGAGGGAGGAATTATGATTCATATACATTCAATGAATGGAAATGGATACTACGGTTATCAATGGTCTGATGGTTCCTTTGAAAACCCTTTGATATATGCAAAAAGTGAAGTGTACAACGTTTTAGTTTCAGATGCAAATGATTGCTTCAAACTTTTAGACAGTATAAACTTTGATAATACGTTAGAATGTATTGAGATGGCAAATACATTTACTCCAAATAGCGATGGAATAAATGATACTTGGAAACCTGATTTTACAAATTATGATAAAATCTCTTTAATGATTTTTAATAAGTGGGGTAATCAAATAATACAGTTTGACAATTCGTATATAGAATGGGATGGTAAAACTAAAGATGGAGAAGATCTTCCAAGTGGTACGTATTACTATATTTTAGAATTAACAAAAGATACAGACCCTACTATAAAGCAAAGTGGCCCTATAACAATAATAAGATAAGAATATGAAGAATATTTTAACCATATCCCTCATTATTTTGGGGTTATCAACCATTAAAAGTCAGCAAATTGGCCTTACTAGTCAATATCTTTTTAATGACTTCGCAATAAATCCTGCTGTTGCAGGGACGAAATCTTATTCCCCACTTTCTATTAGTTTTAGAAGGCAATGGTTGGGTATTGACGAAGCTCCAGTAACTCAAAATTTAATGTACCATACCTTTTTAGGAGAAAGTACAGGAATTGGAGGGCATGTTTTTAACGATGCTTCTGGTCCATCAAGAAGAACTGGAATTAGTACAACATTTGCTTACAATATTAAGACAAGCAAAAAGACAAAACTATCTTTTGGGATGTCAGGATCTTTAACACAATTTTCCATTAATAGAGATCGATTAATTACAGACATTCCTGGTGATATAGCTATTATTAATCTCAATAATCAATTAATTGGCGATTGTAATTTTGGTATTTACTGGTCTGGAGAAAAGCACTTCGTTGGGATTTCTGGTTATAATTTATTTGAAAACAAAACAGATTTAACATCCTTAACAACCCCTATTACAAATACTTTGAACAGGGTTTTTTATGCTCATGGAGGATATAATTTTAAGCTTGGGGCCGTGATTGAAATACAACCTTCAATGATTGTAAGAATGATGAATAACAATCTTGTTCAGTTGGATGGAAATTTAAAGCTTACTGTGAAAAATGCATATTCTCTTGGTATTTCTTACAGAAATAAAGACGCGATTGCTTTTATAGCTGGAATTAATTTAGGAACTACTACCGTTGGATACTCTTATGATTTGGGGATTTCAGAAATAAAAACCTATAATTCAGGAACACATGAAGTATTCTTGTGTTATAAACTTAAAAAAAATAACAACTCTAAAACCCCTTGGAAAAATAGAAACAGAGTTTACTCCAGCAATACTTCGGAGAATTAATCTCAATTAGGAATGAGAAAAATTACACTTTTTATTCTAGCCATGTTTTATTTTGGGGGGCTTCATTGTCAATTAAAATTAGCTGATATACTTTTCAATAATTTTGAATATAAAACAGCTGCTAAAATCTACAGTGAGTCAAGCTCTTTGTCTCAAAATCAAATAGAAAATCATGCATTTTGCTACTTTTATATAAATGATTTTCAAAATTCTATTCCTGTTTTTAAAAAGGCATTAGAAAATAAACCAAAAGATTTTTTTCTCGACTATCACTACAGCATTTCCTTAAAAAGCACAGGTAGATATAAGAGTTCAAAAAAAATATTGACCGATTTACAGAAAAAAGATAGCCTTAACAAACATATTGTTTTTGAACTTAAAAGTATTGACTCTCTTATAAAATGGGATACTGCAAAAATTTTTAAAAAGTTAACCAATTTTGAAAAAATCAACTCTGCTTCTTCGGAATTTTCTCCATCTTTTTTTGAGGATGGCATTTATTATATCTTGGAAAAAGGTAGAAATAAGGCGCTAACCAATAATATTAATTTAATTTCAGATAACGACTCTTTATCGCTAAAGGAAAAAAAAGAGTTTACCGAAAAACTAAAATCTATTCTATCCTATGGAAGTACTATTTCCCCAAGGACATATGTAAACAAGATAGAGTTGAATATTCCATTGCTTTTCAAATCTTTAAGTGATCCGATACCAGACTCTGCAATTATCAGAAATGAACAGATTATATCACACAAAAATTTTAATGTGACAAGTTTTAATTTTGACAATTTAAATGATAAAATTTTTTACACTAGACACCCCTACCTAACCAATTCAAATGCGGACGCTTCACTTAACCCTTTAATTTACCAAGGAAAATTAAGCTCTGAAAAGAAAAAAATCATCTCAAGAAGACGCATTCCAGTAAGGTTTTTGTCCAGTTCTACTGGCTCTGGAGAAGTTTGTGTTAGTTCGAATGGAAAAACAATTTATTTTGTATCAGACAAGAAAAAAGGCTACGGTCAAACGGATATTTACATGTCTCATAAATCAAAATCCGGAAAATGGGGAAAGGCAATTAATCTAGGGCCATTAGTGAATTCTCCATATAGAGAGGAATCACCAAGGATTTATGATGATAGTATCCTTTATTTTTCTTCCAACGGGTTTGCAGGATACGGTAAAGCAGATATTTTTAAATGCAAAATAATTAATGACAGTGTATACAATGTCAAACATTTACCCTATCCTATAAATTCTCCTGGCGATGATATTCACTTTATTTTACATCCTTTTGATGAAAGTATTGGTGTATTAAATTCAAACCGAGCAAAGGGGAAAGGAGATGAAGATATATATTTAGCTCAAATGAGCCCCATTGAGCCTTACGTAAAAGGATATATTATGTTAGGCAGTGATAACAGCTTGCAAAAAAACACAACTGTTAGACTTTTAGATCAGAACAATGAGGAATTAGAGCAATTTCACACTGAAATATCTGGGAAATATAGATTTAGTCTTAAAAAAAATAAAATATATAATGTATTAGCCACCAAGAAAAATCTTTATGGAGATACTATTGTAATTTCGGATAAAACACTTTTTAGAAACGAGAGAAGAGATATTGTTTTTAGAGAAGATAAAACTATTCAAGGTTATACTATAAAAAGAAGTAATAATGAAAAGATTCCAAATGTTAAAATAGACATTAGTACAGGAATAAAGTCTAAAAAATTAACTATTTATTCGGATGAAAATGGTTATTATCAATTTGCCTTTAATAAGGACTCAATATTGTTACTAGAGGGATTAAATGACAGTTTATATGGTGCAAAAGAGTTCTTTATAGACTCTAACTACTTATTAAAAAAGCAACATAATTTAGAGCTTGATATAATATTTAAAAAATTTAACGTCAAAGTTCTAGACCAAGAAACCAAAGAAGTTCAAGACGCTGCTTTGGTATATTTAATAAATATGGATGGTAATAAAATTGATTCCGCATTTACTGACTCTACAGGACATGTTTATTTTAATTTGAAAATCGCCCAAGATTATGAAATTCATGCTTTTAAAGGGAAGGCAGATGGCATTGCTAATATTCATACAAGCAGACTCGTAAAAAACGATGAGGATGTCAATGTCTTAATTACATCAAACTACATCCCTACTATTGGCAAAATTATTGACTCCGATAGTAAAGAAGCTTTGAGTTTTGTAAAAATTACTATTGTAGATTCTACAACCAATAGCAAAGATTTAAGCTATACCAATGATTTGGGGAATTTTGAATTACATATTCATGAAAACAATATTTACTACCTAATAATAGAGAAAAGAAATTATTTCACAAAGACTTTAATTCTTAATATAGGAGATTCTCTTCCAAAAACTATTGACTTAAATAAAGAATACAATCTTAATTTAACAAAATCAGGGTTCTTTATTGAACCTATCTATTTTGATTTTACTAGTCATAAACTAACTAAAAACTCCAAATTACAATTAGACTCATTAGCTGCATATTTAAAAGATCAAAAAGACAAAACTATTTCAATATTTGGATACACTGATTGTCTTGGTTCTAAGGACTATCTTGAGAAAAAATTCAATGTTGTTCTTGGAGAGAATAGAGCTGTCTCAACAAGGAGGTATCTAGAGTATAAAGGAATTGCTAGGTCAAGAGTAAATGTAATAGGTAGAGGAGCTGTGAATTTTGTAAACTCATGTTATGAGCCAGAGTTTTGTACAGATTCTGAGCATAGAGAAAATAGAAGAAGTGAGTTCCAGTTAAATGATCTTTGATTGCTCAGATTTTAAAAAAAGATTAAAATGTATTTTCCATTCTATAGATATGCATTACTTTCGCCTTTCAAATTCTTTAAATTATTATGTCAAAAAGAAAAGTTCGTGTAAGGTTTGCTCCAAGTCCAACAGGTCCATTACATATGGGTGGTATAAGAACAGCTTTGTATAATTATTTGTTCGCTAAAAAAAATAATGGCGATTTCATTTTAAGGATTGAAGACACTGACCAAAACAGATATGTAGAGGGAGCAGAAGAATATATTATAAACGCTCTAAAATGGTGCAATCTAGAAATAGATGAAGGTCCAGGATTAAATGAATCAAAAGGCCCTTTCAGACAGTCCGAAAGGAAGCCAATCTATAAAAAATATGTAGACCAGCTTGTAGAATCAGGAAATGCATATTATGCATTTGACACCAGTGAAGAATTGGAGAAGATGAGGGAATTGGCAAAAAAAGCCAAAATGCCTAATTGGCAATATAATACTATAACTAGGAATTCTATGAAAAACTCCTTGTCTCTTTCAAAAGAAGAAATAGAAAATAGATTTGCTAAAAATGAACCTTGTGCTATAAGAATAAAAATGCCTAGAGATGAGGATGTGAGGTTTTACGATGAGATTCGAGGTTGGGTTGTGGTAAACACCAATAACATGGACGATAAAGTAATTTTTAAAGCCGACGGAATGCCCACTTACCATTTGGCCAATGTGGTAGACGATTATTTGATGGAGGTTTCTCACGTTATTAGAGGTGAGGAGTGGCTTCCTTCTGCACCGTTACATATTCTACTTTATAGATATTTAAATTGGGAAAATGTTATGCCTAAATTTGCTCATTTACCGCTAATATTAAAACCTGATGGTAATGGAAAATTAAGTAAAAGAGATGGGGATAGACTTGGATTCCCTGTTTTTCCATTAGAATGGACAGATCCTGTATCCAAAGAAATTTCTTCCGGGTATAGAGAGAAAGGATATTTTTCTGAATCATTTGTAAATATGTTGGCGTTTTTGGGATGGAATCCTGGAAATTCCAAAGAACTTTTCACAATAGATGAATTAATCAGCGAGTTTTCTTTAGAAAGAGTCGGGAAAAGTGGAGCAAAATTTGATCCTGAAAAAGCCAAATGGTTTAACCAGCAACACTTAAGGAGTAAATCTAATTCAGAGTTAGCTGTATTAATGAGTAAAGATTGCAAATATAAAGTCAGCAATGATTTTCTTGAAAAGGTTGCTGAATTAATGAAGGAGAGAGCTACTTTTCACCATGAATTGCTTTCGGAAGATTACTTTTTCAAATCCTTTGAAGATTACGATCAAAAAACATTTAGGAAGAAATGGAAGATTAATTCCATTTCTTTAGTCAATGAATTCTTCGCTGAATTGAACACTATTGAATTATTTAATTCCGAATCTATAGAAAATGTCTTTAAATTATTTATAGAACGAAAAGAAATTGGGATGGGGGCTTTATTGCCTTGTTTGAGACTTATTTTGACTGGAAAAGGAATGGGCCCTTCGTTGTTCTCAATAATGGAATTACTTGGAGAAGAAGAAGTAATGAATAGGTTTAAAGAAAAATCTATGTTCTTTGAAAAATTATTTTTAGAAAAATCAGATACCTAATGAACTCTATTAAAGTACACGGCATAAGAACATTTTCTTACCACGGATGCCTAGAAGAAGAGAAAATTATAGGTGGAAATTACATTGTGAATGTTGAAGTAGATTGTGATTTTAAAACTGCTGCTTTAGAAGATGATTTATCCAAAACTATAGACTATGTCGGAATAAAAGAAATTGTTGTTTCTCAAATGAATATTAGAAGTAAGTTAATTGAGTCTGTTGCCTATAACATTGTTAATGAAATAAAAGATAAATTTTCTACAGCGGATAAGTGTAGGGTGGAAATTAAAAAGATAAATCCTCCAATTGATGGAGATGTTGACTATGTATCAGTACTAGTAGAAGAATAAATTGTTTATTTGACTGGAAGTTGTACTTTTGTTTTTCTTTAAAAGGTCTCGTGGCCGAGTGGCTAGGCAGTGGTCTGCAAAACCATCTACATCAGTTCGAATCTGATCGAGACCTCTTCTTTTAAAACCCTTCTTAATTATACTAAATTTGTAAATAATAATATGACGTGTTTATGAGAAATATTTTTTATGGAATTGTTGTTTTACTTTTTTGTTCTTCTTTTGTTCTAGATAATAACCAAAGATCAACTAAATCAATAACTTTTAGTGAGCATATTGCTCCAATATTTTATAGCAATTGTACTGGATGCCACCACGCTGGGGGTGTTGGTCCATTTTCGCTG
>CAJIYZ010000098.1 GCA_905181675.1 Bacteroidetes bacterium MED-G20 | reverse complement strand
GCAATTCAATAACAATAGTTGGGTTATCAATTAATGTGTTATACAGATAATCTAAAGAATCCTTAGAGTTTATTTTACCAATAGAAGCTTCTAAGGTATCTACCAAAAGTTCAGCTTTGTTCAAAGCATATTGAACTTCTGGAAAATCAATTGCTGTTTCTCCAACAGGCTGAACCTCAAAAGGGTCGTAAAAAGTTTTATTATCTTCTAAGTTAAATGTAGAGAATTTCGACTTTCTTACTAAGAAACTATCTTTTTGACACTCAACTTCATATATTAAGTCATGTTGAATATATCTTTTTCCATCTGAAATCTCGTTAAAAAGAATAGTACCATCAATATCTGTTGTTTGAACAAATTCATCTCTTATACCACCCGAAGTATCAATTGCTGTGACTTTCACAGTAGCTCCAGGAACTGGATCTCCAGATTCTGAATTGGTGACTTCCACATAATATTTTAACAATACTGGAGGAATATTAAAATTAAAAATATCGTCGTGACCTTTTGTGCCCTCTCTTGAAGATGTAAACATTCCTCTTCTGTCGGTATTTCTCTCTAGAATAATCCCAAAATCATGCTCATTTGAATTTAATGGATATCTAAGGTTTTCTAAATCTCCCCACTTATTTTCCCCAAGCTTTTTAGCTTTAAACATATCTAGGCCACCAAAACCTTCGTAACTATCAGATGAAAAATATAAATCTCCATTGTCAGAAAGATACGGGAACATTTCATCACCAATACTATTTATATCAGGGCCTAAATTAACTGGTGTCATCCAACTCTCTTCTCTTGCATCATACTCTGAAATCCATAAATCGTGCATGCCATATCCTCCTGGAAAATCAGCAGCAAAAATCATTACTTTCATTTCTGAATCCATCGCTGGATGGCCACAGGATAACGTGTCAGCACCTTCTGGTTTTAATTTAATTTTTTTTGCCTGCGTCCAGGAATCGCCCTTTCTCTTAGAGTAAAATATTGCACAGCCTAAATCAACTTTTTTCATTCTAGGACACCTAGTGAAATAGATTTGATCACCGGAAGGTGATAAAACCGAAGGTCCCTCGTTGTCTTTAGAATTAATAGAATTAGGCAGCAATTGAGGCTCACTCCATTTCCCATTATTATCTCTAGTAGTTGACCATAAGTCCATAAAACTATCCCCTGTTCTAGAATCAATACCGTCGCCATTGGAACCATCTCTAGCAGAAACAAAAATAATAGTATTGTGGTTTATATCTCCCCAAGCCGGTGAATAATCGTAATGTTCAGAATTAATTTGCTTTTCGTTTTGAATGAGATGCTTAGTCTTATTCCTTACCCATTCTGCATAATGTTCACAGGAAGAAAGCAAAGTATTTGCATGTTTATCATCAGGAAATATCTCTAAAAATTTTCTAACATTTTCTGCCGCAGATTCGTACTCTCCTTCTTCAACCAAAACATCTGCTAATAGTATATATAATTTAGGATGGTTTTTTTGGTACTTTAATTTAAAAGCTCTTTTGTAATAAGTTTCAGCCTGAGCAGGCTCTACATCTAGCCTATAACATTCAGCAATTTGGAAATTAATTCTACCTTTTTCTTCAATATCTTTTTCTTTCACCTCTCCCTTTTTATACAAATCAATTGCAGCAAAATATGCTTCATTTTTGAAATTTAAATCCGCTTGAATAACATATGGATTTTGGTTCTGAGAGTGAATAGAATCAAATGCCAGAAAAAAAGCCAAAATCAATAAGGTTTTTGTAGTTCTAAAAAAAAGTCTACCAAAAATAAATTGTTTCATAACTATAGTTTAATGCTAAAATAACTAATTATTTCCTTAAAAATTCATAAATCTGAAAATCTCCTAAAGATTTTTTGAAATAAATTAAATAAAAATAACGGTGTGTTTTACCTAAAATTAGTGTTTAATCAACACTAAGGCTAGTTTTTGTTGATAAATATTATCTAAAATTAAAAGTGAAATAGCAAATAAAAAAATGGAAAAATATATATTTGTTCTAACTATAATTATAATTTATTGAAATGGCAAAATCAAAGTTAGAATACATTTGGCTGGACGGTTATAACCCAACACAAAACATGAGAAGTAAAACTAAAATAATTGATGATTTTAGTGGCGAACTTAAAGATTGTCCTATCTGGTCTTTTGACGGAAGCTCTACAAGACAAGCTGAAGGAAGCTCTTCAGATTGTTTACTCAAGCCTGTTGCTTGCTATCCAGACCCTGTTAGAGAAAATGGATTTCTAGTAATGACGGAAGTTTTGAAATCAGACGGCACAGCCCACGATTCAAATGCAAGAGCTAAAATTGACGATGATGACAACGATTTTTGGTTTGGTTTTGAACAAGAATATTTTATTATGGATGTCAATACACAGTTGCCTTTAGGTTTTCCAGTTGGTGGTTATCCCGGGCCACAAGGAATGTACTATTGCTCAGTAGGTGGAAGAAATACTCACGGAAGACATCTGGTAGAAGAACATGCCGATATTTGTATAGAAGCTGGTATTAATATTGAAGGAATTAACCAAGAAGTTGCAAGTGGGCAATGGGAATTTCAATTGTTTGCTAAAGGCGCAAAAAAAGCTGGTGACGAAATGTGGATTGCTAGATATATTTTAGATAGATTGACTGAAGATCATGGTTATTATATAGATTACCATCCAAAGCCTGTTAAAGGTGATTGGAATGGGTCTGGCATGCATGCCAATTTCTCAAATACATTACTTAGAACTTGTGGCTCTAAAGAGATTTATGAACAAGTTTGTGAAGCTTTCAGACCAGTTACCAGAGAACATATTGAAGTATATGGTGAATTTAATGACCAAAGATTAACTGGTCTTCATGAAACTGCAGCAATCACCGATTTTAGCTATGGAGTTTCTGACAGAGGAGCCTCGATAAGAATCCCAATAATCACAGTTGAACAAGGATGGAAAGGCTGGTTAGAAGACAGAAGACCTGCATCTAATGGAGATCCTTACAAAATTGCTGGCAGGATTGTTAAAACTGTTAAATCTGCGAAAGTCTAACTTAAAGAAGTTTAATCTTTATTTTCTTTTTTATTTGCTGGGAAACCAGAATTCTCTTCGTCATCAAAGGCAGCTGACTTTATATCGTCTTGAATTTGTTGAGATGCATCTCTTAACTGCCTCACTCCTCTACCCAATGTTCTAGCAATTTTAGGAATACTTTTTGAGCCGAAAAATAAGAGAACAACTAAGAAAACAAATATTAGTTCACCTGCACTAATTCCTTCTAGAAGTAATAGCTGGAGGCTATAAAACATTAAGCGTTAATTTTATTTTTAGATAAATCTACAACTAAAGGGGATGCTATAAATAATGAAGAGTAAGTACCAACTACTACACCCACCATCAATGCAAATGCAAATCCCTTAATAGACTCTCCACCAAAAATAAATATTGTTAGAAGTACTAAAAAAGTACTTAAAGAAGTATTGATAGTTCTAGAAAGCGTACTATTTAAAGCCTTATCTACTACTTGAAGTGCTGATGACTTTTTGTGAAGAACAGAATATTCTCTAATTCTATCAAAGACAACAACAGTATCATTAATAGAGTATCCAACAACAGTAAGAATAGCAGCTATAAAAGCTTGGTCGATTTCCATTGAGAAAGGAACAATATTATAAAAAATAGAAAATAAGCCCAGAACTACTAAAACATCATGGAACATAGCAATTAAAGCTCCTAATCCAAATTGCCATTTTCTAAATCTATAAGCTATGTATATAAAAATAATAAACAATGAGAATATTACCGCCAAGAAAGACCCTTTAATTAGCTCGTCTGATATTTGACTCCCAACACTTCTTGAGGATTTGATAGAATATTCAGAAGCACCAACAACGTTATCATTCGGATTACTGTCTAATTTATACCCTAATTCATTAAATGCATTTTCTATTGAAGCATCTACTTCACTATTTTTTTTATCGTATTTAGTTGTGATCTCTAAATTATATGCATTATTAACAGTTTTAACTTCTGGTTGTACTTGATTACCATTATCATCTAGACAATTTTTTGCAATAGCATCTTTAACTTGGGATTTATCAATCTTTTTTCCAAATTCAACCCTATACATTCGCCCACCAGTAAATTCAACACTTTTATCTAAACCTTTGGTAGACAATGAAAAGATTCCAAAACCAACGATTAAAGCTGAAAAGACATAAAATATTTTTCTTTTCTTTAAGAATTCAATAGCAGTTCCAGTAAATAAATTTTCGGTAATTTTTCTAGAAAATTGAACATCTCTTTTAGTATCTAAAAAGTAAGAGAATATTAATCTAGTTATAAATATTGCTGAAAATAAGGAAGTAAACACCCCAATTATTAATGTAGTTGCAAAACCTTGAATTGGTCCAGATCCGAAATAAGCTAATACAACAGCTGTCAGAAGAGAAGTTACATTGGCATCAATAATGGCAGAATAAGCATGTTTGTAACCATCCTGAATTGCTAATTTTATTCCCTTTCCATTTTTCAACTCTTCTCTTATCCTTTCATAAATAAGAACGTTAGCATCTACAGACATTCCTATAGTTAAGACCAAACCTGCAATACCAGGCAATGTCAGAGCTGCTCCTAAAGAAGCTAAAGTTCCAATAATAAAAAAGACATTAGCTATCAAAGCAATATTGGCAACCCAACCAGCTCTCTTATAATAAAAAATCATATAAAAAAGAACTAGTAAAAAGGCAAATAAAAATGACCAAAGTCCAGAATTAATATTTTCCTCACCTAAGGATGGACCTACAATAGCTTCATCAGAAATTTTTGCTCGAACAGGAAGAGAACCAGCTTTGAGAATATTAGCCAAATCTTGAGCTTCTTCAATAGTTTCAAAACCACCTGAAATTTCTGTATTTCCACCAGTTATTTTCTGTCTTATTACAGGAGATGAAAAAACCTGATCGTCTAAGACAATAGCAATTACCTTGCCTACTTTTTGCTCTGTCCACTTTGCCCAAACGTCTGCAACATTTGAATTAAAAGAAAGTGCAACAGAAGGTTTTGAATCATTACCGAAGCTTTGTGAAGCATTTACCACATCTTCTCCATTAATTTTAGGCTCACCACTAGTTGGTATTTGAATTGCCATTAATGTGTGCCCTGTAAAACTTCTAGAAGTTTCATATTTAGTTACGTCTCTAGACCATAAGAATTTATGTCTTCTAAGGTTGAAAATATCTCTTGCCACTTTAGACTTAAGCATAGAATTTATTTTAGCAGTATCTACAGATTTGGCAACTCCAATATATGGGCTATTAGATGTATGAATAAACCAAAGACTTCCATTTAATATTTTGCCATCAGCTAACATAATAGAATCTTGAAATACACTTTCTATAGATTTTTCTTCAATTAAAGAGTCATTAATTTTCTTATCATTATTATAAGATGCTAGATCAACATTATTTAAAGTCTTTAAAGAATCTTCCGATATTTCTAGAAAATCTGTTTCAATTTCATTAGAGGACTCTTTTGAAACAGCTTTATTCAATTCTAAAAACTCATCTGTCCAGTCTGCATGAGCTCCGTCCCAAAACTCTAAACTAGCTGTAGACTGGAGTAAATTTCTAATTCTATTTTTATCCTTAGCTCCAGGAAGCTCAATTTGCAACCTTCCAGAAACAGCAAGTTTTTTAATATTTGGCTGACTAACACCAAACTTATTAATCCTAGATTCAATAATTCTGTGTGTCTTTTGGATAGCATCCTCACTTAAATCTTTTAAAGTTTGAATTATTTGATCATTTTTATTGGCTGATGTCTTTTCAACTGAATTAATATCCATGTAATCTTTAAGTCCATTACTAAAGAAAATCATAGGAGGATTTTTTGGATAGAGACTTTTGTAATGAGCATAAAAAAGACCTATAAAATCGTTGTTATCTGAACCTAAATTATTAGAGCCTTTCTCAAAATCCTTTAGAGCGGCGTTGAATGGGGTTTTGAATGAGATTTTTGATGAATTTCCGGCAAAATTCCTTACTAAATCCTCAATTGAAACTTCTAAAGTGACACTCATACCACCCTGAAGGTCTAATCCCAGACCTAACTCTTGATCCTTACATCTTTGGTAATCTAAGTCTAAAACCGGATAAATTGGTTGATTTCTATTCTCGGCTAAAAGTTTCTGTTCAAAATAAGAAACTATTTTTTGTTTTTCTTTGTCACCACCTAAAATTAAAGTGTCTCCATTAATTACAAACTTTCCTGCCTCATTATATAGAGAATCGTACTTTTCTTCTGCTAAATCATAAATTTCTGTTTCAAAAGATTTAATAACCCAAGAAAATGAAAGCTGATATAAACAGGCTAAAAATAATAAAATGGTAAAGACCCATATTGCACTTCTATTTCTCATCAAAAATTTTTTAGTTATTAATATAAATAAAATTAAGGGCGCAAATATAAAATTTCAATTGGTTATTACCAACAATTCCACAACAAGTTAATAATGTTTGACTTTAAGAACTACATTTGTATTAACTGCATTATCAATATTTTAAAGAATTAAACTACCCATTTAATAAAATAAATCGTATTAATATTAATGTATCTAGATATTCAAAAAAAAATAACGACTCTCTTAATTTTTTTAATGTTTTTGAACTTAATAAATGGTCAGAGCCTATCTCTAGTTCAAGGAAATAGCATTAAGGTAATAGTTAATAACGACACCTTGCTTAACCCATGGACAGGAGGATTCAATTCTGTACAAATTTCAAAAATCGATTTGAATAATGACCAAATTGAAGATTTGTTTGTTTTTGATAGATCTTGCCACAAGGTAATCACCTTTATTTCTGAAAATAATAATTTTATTTACGCTCCAGAATATGAGAAATTATTCCCTTCTGGTTTAAAAAATTGGGTTTTACTTAGAGATTTCAACAATGATGGGGAAAAAGATATATTCAGCTATGTTTCTGGGGGTATAGGTGTATGGAAAAACACTTCAAGTGGAAATGAATTATCCTTTAGTTCTTTAAGTTTTTATCAATCTTCCATAAATACTAATGTTCCATATCTTTTATCTTCCCAATACAATATCGATGTAAATATTTATGTTGTTTCATCCGATGTGCCAAGTATTAGTGACATAGATAATGATGGGGATTTAGATATTTTAAATTTCGGAGTTCAAGGATCTGTAATTGAGTACCATAAAAATATTTCAACAGACTTAGATACCTTAATTTTTGAAATGAAAAATTCTTGTTGGGGTCATTTTAGCGAATCTGGACTATCCAATACCTGCACCCTATTTGACACTTGTTTATTTAACGTGCCAAACCCTCAAGACTCTTTAAATATTTCAAGAAATAACTTAAGACATAGTGGGTCAACTATTTTATCTTTAGACTTAAATAACGACCAAGTAAAAGATATAATTCTTGGTGATGTTTCTTACAGTAATCTTGTGGCCTTATACAATGATAACAAGGGAGTAAACATGAACACTTCTTTTATTTCTCAAGATACGCTTTTCCCAAGCTACTCAGTACCTGCTGATTTACACCTTTTCCCCGCTTCTTTTTATGAAGACATGGACCACGATGGTATAAAAGATTTAATAGTATCCCCAAATTCTAGTAGCGAGTCTGCAGATAAAGAAAGTATTTGGTTTTATAAAAATTTTGGAGGAAACAACTCCCCTCAATTTTATTTACAAAATAAAAATTTTCTACAAGAAAACACCATTGAACTTGGAAGAGAATCTAAACCTTTAATCTTGGACATAAATAACGATCAGATTTTAGATTTATTGGTGTCTAATTTTGGTGAATTTGATTTAAGTATTCCTATACATTATAATTCCTACATAGAATCCTACTTAAATGTTGGGACTAATGAAAACCCAATTTTCAACAAAAACTCTAGCGATTTTCAAAATATTTCCACCCTTATAAATGATATAAATTTAATTCCAACACTAGGAGATTTGGATGGAGATGGAGATTTAGATGCAATTGTAGGAGATTATAGTGGCATGCTACATTTCTTAGAAAACAACTCTTCAGATCCAGGAATAATAAACTTAAGTATTAGCATCTCTCCATTAACAGATATTTTTAACAATGTTTTTGATTTAGGATTTAATGCACATCCTACACTTTTTGACATAGACAATGACAATGATTTAGATTTAATAGTAGGTGAAGCAATAGGTAACTTAAATTATATTGAAAATATTGGGGATTCTTCCAACTTTAATTTTGATTTAAGGTCTGAAACATTTGGCGGTGTTTCCGTTTCTGAATGGTGGACTAATATCGGAATGAGCGCCCCTATTTTTCATAGAAATGGTTCTGATGTTGAATTATATGTAGGTAGTAAAAGAGGCTCAATTTTTAAATACAATAATATAAATAACAACCTATCTGGGAATTTTAATCTGGCAGATAGTAACTTCAATAATATTTTCACAGGAACCCATAGCACACCTGCAATTTCAGATTTAAACAACGACTCATTAATTGATTTTATTATAGGAAATAAAAGAGGGGGTCTTACTCTATTTATGGGTTCTAGCGACTCCTTGAGTTCGACTTTGAATATTTCTAATCCTTTTGAAAAAAAATATAAAATATTCCCGGTACCAACAACAGAAATAATAAATATCAAAAATCTAGACAACCAGCTCTATTTTGAAATAATAAGCATAACAGGAAAGAGAATTAAAACAGGCTACACCAATGGTGCAATTTCAGTTAGCCAATTAAACAACGGAATTTACTTTATAATACTTGACGATGGGATTCATAAAAATATTTTAAAGATTGTTAAATGCTAAAAGCAAATTCAACAATAGTTTTTATTGATGATGACTGTATATTTTGCAATTATTGGGGGAAACACATTCTGAAATATGACAAATCACACTCGGTTTTTATAAGTCCATCAGTATCCAATAAGTTTCTAGAAACCAAAAAAATGTTCTTAAGTTTTCCCGACCCAAAGCAGACTATAATTCTCTACCATAATAAGAAAATTTATTCCAAATCCTCAGCTGTAATTAAGATTTCAATTTTGATGAAAAACTGGCAAATGATAATTGCTGTTGGCTACTTAATACCAAAGTTTTTAAGAGACTTTTTCTACGATATAATTTCTAAAAATAGAAAATCAATAATGTCAGACAGCTGTATTATAGACGAATTAAAAAGTAAAGATAGATATGTGATCTAGTTCAAAACTAGATACTATCCAATGCGCTATTCATATTTCTTACAGCAGATGAACTTTTTTCAAATAAATCTTTTTCGGAATCGTTTAAATCTATATCCACTATATTTTCCCAACCATTTTTACCTACTATAACTGGAACTCCAATACAAATATCTTTCTGACCATATTCACCATCTAAGAAAACTGAACAAGGAATTATTCTTTTTTGATCGTTGAGGATACTATCTACCAAATAAGCTACTGCCGCTCCAGGAGCATACCATGCTGAAGTTCCTAATAAACCAGTAAGAGTTTTTCCTCCTACCATAGTATCGGCTGCAACCTTATCCAAAAGTTCTTTATCCAATATTTCGTTTATTGGAATCCCATTGTAAGTTGCAAGTCTAGTAAGTGGAATCATGGTGGTATCTCCATGACCACCAATTACCATTCCATGAATATCATTGGAAGGCTTACCTAATGCTAATGATAAATAAGTTCTAAATCTAGCACTGTCTAATGCCCCACCCATTCCAATAATTCGATGCTTATCTAGACCGCTTTCTTTCAATGTTAAATAAGTCATAGTGTCCATAGGGTTGGATACAATAACAATTACAGCATTTGGAGAATGCTCTAAGACATTATTAGTTACAGTTTTTACAATTCCAGCATTTACACCAATTAATTCTTCTCTAGTCATCCCAGGTTTTCTTGGAATTCCACTAGTTACAACCACAACATCACTTCCCGCAGTTTTGGTATAATCATTGGTGCTTCCGACGATTTTGGTATTGAAGCCAAGTAAAGAAGAGGTCTGTGTCATGTCTAGTGCTTTTCCTTCTGCAAAACCTTCTTTAATATCCAATAAAACAACTTCACTAGCAATTCTTTTATAAGCAATTGCATCTGCGCTAGTTGAACCTACATTTCCAGCTCCTACAACGGTTACTTTCATAATATTATATTTTTATAAATTTTTAATTAAGAATTAAGTATCAATGTTAGCATACTTAGCATTCTTTTCAATAAATTCCCTTCTTGGCGGAACTTCATCCCCCATTAACATTGAGAAAATCCTGTCTGCTTCTACTGCACTTTCAATAGTTACTTTTCTCAGTGTTCTATTCTCTTTGGACATCGTTGTATCCCAAAGTTGCTCTGCATTCATCTCACCAAGACCTTTGTATCTTTGAACATGAACACTAGATTCACTTCCAGAACCCTTCATTTGGTCAACGTAATCTTTTCTTTGCTTATCGTCCCAAGCATACTTCGCTTGCTTTCCTTTCCTGATTAGGTATAATGGAGGAGTAGCTATATAGAGGTAACCGTTTTCGATTAATTCTTTCATATATCTAAAGAAAAAAGTCATTATCAACGTCTGAATATGACTTCCATCAACGTCGGCATCACACATTATAATTACTTTGTGGTAACGCAACTTTTCTAGATTTAAAGCTCTAGAATCTTCCTCAGTCCCAACTCTTACTCCTAAAGCAGTATAAATATTTTTAATCTCTTCGTTTTCAAAAATCTTATGCTGCATTGCTTTTTCAACATTAAGAATCTTCCCTCTTAAAGGCATAATAGCTTGGAAATGCCTGTCTCTTCCTTGTTTTGCTGTTCCTCCTGCAGAATCTCCCTCAACAAGATAAACCTCGCATTCTGTAGGATCTTTGGATGCACAATCTGAAAGCTTTCCAGGTAATCCAGCACCACCCATAGGGTTTTTACGCTGAACCATTTCTCTTGCTTTGGTAGCAGCATGTCTTGCAGTTGCAGCAAGAATAACCTTTTGTACAATTTGTTTAGCGTCATCTGGGTTTTCCTCCAAATAGTCGTTCAACATTTCACTTACAGCCTGACTAACAGGTGCAGTAACTTCTCTGTTTCCTAGTTTTGTTTTGGTTTGACCTTCAAACTGTGGCTCTTGAACCTTAACAGATACAATTGCAGTTAACCCTTCGCGAAAATCGTCACCAGAAATGTCAAATTTCAATTTATCAAGCATTCCAGATTTCTCAGCATATTTTTTCAAAGTACCAGTCAAACCTCTTCTAAAGCCAGATAGATGGGTTCCGCCTTCGTGAGTATTAATATTATTGACATACGAATGAATGTTTTCAGCGTAGGAATTATTATAAATTAAAGCAACTTCTACTGGAATTCCACTTTTCTCTCCCTCAATACTTATAACTTTTTGTATTAATCTTTCCCTTGTACCATCTAAAAACTCTACAAATTCAGGCAATCCTCTATCTGAATAAAATGTTTCTACAGGAGAATTTCCTTCCTGATCTTTCGCTTCTTTTCTTTCGTCTGTCATGACAATTGTCAACCCTTTATTAAGAAAAGACAATTCTCGCATTCTAGTTGCCAAAATATCGTACTGATATTCTAGTGATTCAAATATTTCTGGATCAGGATAGAAAATAACTTCTGTCCCTTTTAAGTCCGTAGTCCCATCTTCCTTAACTAAATATTGTTCCTTACCTTGCTTGTATTCTTGAACATATATTTTGCCCTCTTTAAAAACACTTGCTTTTAAATCAATTGACAAAGCATTCACAACAGAAACACCAACACCATGAAGACCACCGGAGACTTTATAAGAGTCCTTATCAAACTTACCACCCGCACCAATCTTGGTCATGACAACTTGCAAAGCTGAAACTCCCTCTTTCTTGTGAATATCTACTGGTATCCCACGACCATTATCCATTACACGTATCCCATTGCCTTCTAGTATAGATATTGCAACTTGATCACAATGCCCAGCCAAAGCCTCATCAATGGAGTTGTCTACAACTTCGTAAACTAGATGGTGTAATCCTCTAGAACCAACATCTCCGATATACATAGAAGGACGCATCCTAACGTGCTCCATTCCCTCAAGAGCCTGTATACTGTCTGCTGAATAACTTTTCTCTTCACTCATTTGATAAAATTTGATTACAAATATACTATTTATAGAGCATTTTAAATTGAGTAAAAACCCCTATTAACAGGATACTTTTCAACATTTTAGAAACTTATTGTAATTCCTCCCAAAATATTAATGGATTGGACTGGGAAATTTTGCCAATATTGGTATTTTTTGGCTGTGAAATTATTGAATTGAATGAAAGCTGAAACTTTTTTGCTGTACCTATATTCAGCAGAAATATTCATATCTACAAAAGTTGGTAAACTTATTGGATCAGGTTCAGAATATGAAAAGGCATCTCTTTTGCCAACCAAATAAAAATCAGATTTTATCACAATTTTATCCGACAAATCTAATAATCCAGATAATGTAAATACAAAACTAGGTCTTTGCCAAGCACGACTAATATTAGAAGGATTGTATATGAAATATTCACCCTTAGCAGAAATTTTTAACTTTTCTAGTTCTTGGTAGGTGATTTCCGCGAGGAAAGATGTTTGGCTAAGATTATCGTACTTCGTCTGGAATTTGTTACCATAAGAAGATACTGTGTCAGGGATAAAAAAATACATGCTGTCTAATTTCTGGAAAGAACTGGATAAATTAAAGGTGAATTTACTACTTAAAGAACCTCTAATCCCAGCAAATATATTGCTTTTTTGAACCGTGTTTTGAAGTTTAGAATCCTCTGAAATAAATGGATTTTCTAATCTAATATCGTTAAAAGTATTTCTTTGAACATTTCCAACCCACCCTCCATAGGGTATAAAGACATTATTAAACAGACTGTAACTAATCTCCAGGTCTGGAAATACATGAAATTTTGCATTTTCATTTATATTGGCTTGAAGGGATATCCCAGCTTTAAAAATTAAATTATTTTTTCTTGAATAAATATGTGGTCTAAATCGAACAATTCCAGATGTTTTAGGGGTGCTATTACTTGCTTGAATAATGTTGTTTTCATCTATTTTTAATGTCTCCGGTGAATTAACGTTGTTTATATCCAATTCGAAAGTTCCTAAAAATTCCTCATCTAGAACT
The DNA here is from genome assembly GCA_905181675.1 of Bacteroidetes bacterium MED-G20. Lineage (GTDB taxonomy): Bacteria > Bacteroidota > Bacteroidia > Flavobacteriales_D > Parvicellaceae > MED-G20. Next base: position 19,933 of record CAJIYZ010000098.1, on the reverse strand, counting down.
AGCCATCCAGAATGGGCTCCCAAAAGAAAATGATTTTCAGAAAAGTTGTAGTTGCTATTGAGATGGTGAAAATCAACCCAACTTTTGATTCTTAACTTATTAGTATCCCTACCAGTATTTCTAGAATTAAACTTTAAATGCAAATCCAACAAATCGTAATTTTGTTTAAAAAGAGTATCTGAGTTTTTAAAAGATTCAACCATTAAAGAATCATTAATATCCAAACCATAAAAGTGATACATAGAGTCATCACTATAATCCAAACCATAAAACTGATAAGAATTTCTCTCGTACTGAATTTCTGACCATAAATCATAATTCATGAAAAACTTTTGATAGTATCCTCCTAAACTTAAATCTGAAAATTTAGTATTTCCCATTTCTTTTATACTAGAGAAACTGCCGTTAGTTCTTGCATTTAACCCCCAGCTTTCGTCTCTTGATCTTTTAGAGGCATAATTCAATTCTAATAATGGAGTAAGGTAAGTTCCTGCACCAGCTTTTAGATATCCCCTATATAGCTTGTCTCCATTAGCAGTTATCTTTAACCTAGCAGGTTTTATATTTTCAATAGAGTAACTTGTCAAGTGTCTCTTTGGCTCTAAATAGTACTTTACCTCATCTAAAATAGTGACAGAATCTGTGTGAGATGGAAATATTGGTGTTTTTTGAATCTTAGAAATTTTTCTATTTCCAGAGCCAATCCCTAAAAAAGTTTCTGTACTCTCATTTTGCTGAGCTACAATACTAAAACTCAATATTGCTGAAACAAAAAAAAGTAATATTTGGAGTTTATTTATTTTCATCTTGCTTAATTTCCTTTGCATCAACTTCTTTTGGATTTAACTCTTCCGTCGTTTTTTCTAAACCCTTATCAATTGATTCTAACTCTATTTCTAATTCTTCTTGCTCTGGTTCTTGCTGCAATTCATTGAGTTCTAGATTTTGTATAAATTCGATTTTCTGGACAGCTGCTCCTAAAATTTCCTCTTTTTTATACCCATCGTAATTATCTAAAATACTTTCTATACTGTGTTTTGCGTTGAAGTAATCTTTCTGAGCAGTAAAATTATCTCCAAGTAATAATATTCCTTTAGCTAACCAATAATCATAGGATGGTTTTTGCTTAACCAACTCCATTATTAAAGACTCACAGGTTAGAAAATCTTCAGTTTGGTATGCAATCTCACAAATATGGTATTTTGCCTCTGCTGCTGCAATACTTTTAGTATACTGAACAACACTATCGTAATACAATTTTGAGCTGTCTAATTGGTCTATTTTTTGATAAGATTGACCTAAAAATAAATATGCATCTTCTTGTAGTTTGGGATTAATGTCTGACAACTGAAGAACTTTTTTTGCATACTTGATAGTAGAATTGGGATTCTCTAAATAATGAAAGCAGTAGAACTGTCCCTTTTTGGAAATTGACAAGTCTTCCTGATCGATACTTACATCTTCCAAAATTGAAAAGTAAGCTAGGGATTTTTTAAAATCTTTGGCATCATAAGTTATCTCGCCAGCATACTTTAACCCTTCGATGTAATAATTATTATTGGGTTTTGTAGTAATGAAATCATAATGAAACAAAGCCTCTGTTTTCTTATTTTCAGAATAATAACAATTAGCCATAAAATAATGGGCTGAAATTTCTCTTATCGGCTCGTCAATATTGTCCAAATAGTAAGAAGCTTTTTCAATTTGTTTATCGCAATCCCCTTTATCTCTAGCAAGGACAACTCCTCTCCATAAAGTAGAATCTTTTTCCTGAACACTAACATCAATCCCTCTTGAACTCAGCCAATCGTAATAACCAGTTAAATTCCCTCTCAAATTATAAACCTCCATCATTAATTCAATAGCTAATTGATTCTCTTGTTCTGCATCCGGATAATTGTCCAATACCGTTAAAAGAAACTTCTCTGCTTTATCGTGATTTTGTTCTTTCAAATAAATACTACCTACTTCGACATATGCTTTTGAAATTAAATTGTTAGTTGGATATTCATCAATGAATTTTAAGTAGGTATTTATAGATTCATTATTTCTGTTTTCATCTTTGTAAGCCTGTGCTAAATTTAAAAGCGAAGAAACTTGATACTTAGAGTTAGGATATTGATCCGTTAGCCTTTTTAAAGTATTTATTTTTCCAATATAGTCCTGTATTAAACCTTGTGAAGTAGCCATCTGGTTTAATGCATAAGAGTGATTTTCATTCCCCACTTTAGAAGACAATGCATAATTTTCTATAGCCAAGCTATCTTCTCTAAGTAAAAAATAGGTGTCAGCGATTCTCAATAATGCAATTTTATAATTACTTGAATCAGGAATATTATACTGGTGGATATAATTTCTAAAGTACTTTAAAGCATTCTTTAGTTCTTGTTTTTGAATTCTGGCCTCGTTTCCTGATAAACTTTGATAAGGATTGGCTTTTTCAAAATAACTGTATCCAATATGAAAATCTAAATCTAAAAATTGATTAGTTAAAATAGCCCCGTTGATATATCTGAATTTTTCATAACTCTCCACAGCTCTTAAATATTCCTTTAGATTGTAATTAGATTCTGCAATCCAAAACTGACTCATGGCATTTAAGTTTTGGTCAATTGGATATTTTTTAACTAACTCAAAGTTCCCCATTGCGTTCTTGTATTCTCTATTGTGGTACTGTTCTACAGCCCGGTTATAGACAATTGTTTGGTAGGCTCTCTGCATTCTTGGATCCTTATTCTTAATTTTATCCATTGATTCAAGAGCATCGTCGTAATTTTTAGTAGTTAAATATACTTTTAGCAAAAACTCGTAGGCTTCCTTAGCATCTTCGGAATTTGGAAAATCCTCAATAAACTTCTGAAAAGCATTGATTGCTTCGTCGTATGGATTGTAACTTAATTCATAAGCTAGCTTTGCATAGTTAAATAGTGAATTTCTTCGAATATCAACATCAAAATTGAGCTTACTAGCCTCTTGAAATGCATTTCTTGCATAATCTTTTTCCTCGAGATTTAAATAAGAATCTGCCATGTGATAGTAAGATGTCTGTGTTAACGAATCGTCAGTAGTGGCAACCCTTGCAAAGATTTCTATAGCTTTTCGATATTTTTTTGTTTTATAGTAACAATAGCCAACCTGGTAATTACTTTCTCTAGTTGATTTTGCATTTCTCTTAAAAATCTGATAGTACTCGAGAGAACGTTCGTATTGATTCTTTTTAAAATAAGAATCTCCAATAAGTTTAGCAAACTCCCCTTTTCTTTTTTCTGTAACCGAATCTATATACAATGGTCCGTATTCAATAAGTTCATCGTATTTGCTTTGTTGGTACAATATCTGAGTAATATAATATGGTATGATAGGCTTAAACATCTTATTATTTGCAATCTTTCTAAAACCAACTAATGCAGTTTGGTACTTTCCTTCTGAATATGCTATGTGGCTGTAGTAATAGGTTGCAGGGACATCGTAATCTGTTTTACTTTGAAGAAGCTCGTTAAAAAGAACCTTTGATTCGGCAAGATTTTTCTTCATGAATTTGGAGTATCCAAGCTTAAAAAGATACTCGCTTTGGTCCTCTAATGACAAATCGTATTGATCAACCTTTTCAAAAAACTCTATCGATTTTTTAAACTTTTTTGTTTGATAATAATGCTTGCCCAACTGGAAATAAATATTTTTGGACTTCGGATGGTCTGGATGGTCTAGTGAAAACCTAGTTAAAATTGTCTCTACATTTCTGTGATACAACTTTAAAGCACAAACAGCAAAATAATATTCTGCATTTATTCTTACCTCATCTTGAGGGTTTTTGAATTTATTTATAACATCTTTGAAATAGTATTGGGCTGAACTATATTTTTCTTTATCAAATAATTCTTGAGCAATTTTATAGTTTTTATATGGATCGCTGCGAAGAAAAGTTTTCTGTGCAATGGTAATATTTGCAAAAATTAATGCTACTGAAAAAATAAATACTTTTAAGAAAATCTTATTCATTAAAAAACTATAAAATGATAATTCTTAAAGATAGTTAGTGATGACCCTTAAGAATAATGGCTTTGTTATTATTTTCAACTACAATGTGTTAACATTAAACAGAAGAATTAAAGAAGTATTCTATATTATTATAAATTTGAATGTAAAAGATATTATATCGCTATGAACCAAAACCTCTTTCTAGACTTTAAAAACGTTGAAATAAAACAACAAAATAAAATAATTCTTAACGATGTTAATTTAAAAATAAACCAGGGTGAATTTGTGTATTTTGTAGGGAAAACTGGGAGTGGGAAAAGCAGTCTTCTTAAGGCAATTTATGGAGATGTTGGCATAAGCAATGGTAACATATTATTCAAAGACTTAAATCTAAAAAAATTAAAAAGAAAGAAAATTTTAGAGCTAAGAAGGAAGGTTGGAATAATCTTTCAAGATTTTCAATTACTTATGGATAGGTCAGTTGCTGACAATTTAAGATTTGTAATGAAAGCAACTGGATGGAAAGGAAAAAAATCAATTAATGAAGGGATTGAAAAACTTCTTGTCAAAGTTGACATGGTAGATAAAGCAGATTCCTTTCCACATTTAATTTCTGGTGGAGAACAACAAAGAGTTGCAGTTGCAAGAGCATTAGTTAATGATCCAGAACTTATAATAGCAGATGAACCAACTGGAAATTTAGATCCAGAAACTAGTGAAAAAATAATGAATCTATTAAAATCAGTAGCTAATGATGAGAAAACAGTAATTATGGCAACTCATGATTTTGATATTATTAATAAATATCCAGCAAGAGTTGTGAAATTCAATAATCAATCTGTTTTAGAATAAGCTTTAGGAATTGATAAGTATTTGCATACCTATTTATAATTTCAATGTTGTAAATCTAATTGACATCATTGTTAATCAAGGTGAAAACAGCAAAAAAATATTTGAAATAATTTGCATTGACGATAATTCCAGTGAAGAAACTTTAAAGTTGAACTCTGAAATTAGTTTTCACGAATCGGTAAAGTACCTGACACTTAAAGAAAATATTGGAAGATCTAAAATTAGAAATCTTTTTTTAGAAAATGCAAATTATGCAAATCTGTTATTTATAGATTGTGACTGCAGTATTCAAAGTGAAAAATTTTTGGAAAAATATTTTGACCAGTTAAATAAATCTGTCGTATATGGTGGAAGAAAACACCACGAGAAAGCTCCAAAAAAAGAAAACAAACAACTAAGGTGGCTGTATGGAATTAAAAGAGAGGATCAAAACTTTAACTATAGAGTTGAAAATCCCTACCATAGTTTCCGTTCCAATAACTTTTTAATAAAAAAAGTGGTATTAAACCAAATAAAATTTGATGAAAATATTAAAACTTATGGCCACGAAGACACCCTACTTTCTATAGAACTTAGAAAAAATAATATAAAAATATATCAAATTAACAATCCTGTTTTTCACGAAGGGATTGAGAACTCTAGTGTTTTTTTAGAGAAAACTAAAAGTGCAATAAAAAATCTAGTATTAATTGACAAGGTAACTTTGGACGTTAGTTCAATAAGACTTGTAAAGACTTACAACCAACTTGAAAAATTCAGATTAACACTATTAATCTTTCCATTGTCAAAATCTATTTTAAAATTGCTAGAAAAACAACTTCTTTCTTCTTCACCTTCTCTAAGAATATTTGATTTATATAAACTGCTTTACTTTCTAAGGGAAAAACAAAATGTATAGTTTTTTCAAGAATATTTATAAGCTATTAATTCCCAAAAGTTGGCAGTTTAAAATAGAACCAACCATAAGAAAGATGGTTTATTTACTAATATATAAAGGGGGCGATAATAAATGCTTGATCTGTTCAGCTAAATCAAAGAAATTTATTTCAATCTCCTTTTACAATAGTGAAGATAAAATCTGTCCTAGCTGTGGGGCTTTGTCAAGATCTAGAGCACTTGGTGAATTCGTAAATAAAAATTTTGAGGACAATAGCCAGAAAATTTTAGATTTTTCACCCCACAGAAGTTTGCATGATTTTTTTAAATCAAAATTTAAAAATTATATATCCTCTGACTTTGAGAACCAATTTCATGCTCAAAAGAGTTATGATATTACTAAAATAAACGAACCAAATAAAAGCTTTGATTTAATTATTTGTTTACATGTCTTGGAACATATTTTAGAGGATCAAAAAGCTATTATAGAGTTAAATAGAGTTTTAAAAGACAATGGCAATTTATTAATTCAAGTTCCTCTTAAAAAAGGAAAAACTTACCAAGACAATTCCATAGTTTCAAAACAGGGAAGATTAAAAGCTTTTGGCCAAGAAGACCATGTAAGGATTTATGGTGAAGATAGTCTCCAATTAATTTTAAATGAGAATGGTTTTATTACAAAGCCTACCGACATAGTTAAAGAGTTCAGCAATAAAGAAAAAAAAATGTATGGTTTTTCTAAAAGTGAAATAATTTATATCTGTAGAAAGGCAACTATTAATTAAAGCTTTTATAAGTTTTTACCAATGACTCAGCCTCGCTTTCCCAGTGTAAAGTAGAATTCATTTTAGTGATATTTACCATGAAATTTTTAGAGTTTTTTAAATCCATAGCCTTGTTTAAACCGTCCATTATCTTTTCTGGCTTAAGGCTAGAAATTAAAATTCCTGTATTGTATTGCTCGACAATTTTTCTTATTTCAACTAGATTGGTAGAGACAAATGGTATTTCAGCTTTGGCATAATCAAAGATTTTATTAGGAAGACTAAATTGATAATTAACATTATTGCTTTTATCTAGACTAACACCTAAATCAGCGTTCATAGTGTACTGCATCATTTGACTATATGGAAGAGTTGGAATAAATAGCACTTTATTAATTAAGTCTGTTTGATTGCTTCTTTTTTGGAGTTTTTCAATTACATCTCCAGTTCCAACCACGCATAAAAAAAAATCATCTTGTAAGGAAATCGCCTCTAATAACTCTTCAGCTCCTCTATCTATATTAATTCCTGAACCTTGGAGAATGACTAATTTCTTATCTTGCGGTAAACCAAGATCTTTCTTGGTTTTGACTTTTTTCATAATGGTTTTAGTTGGGAGATTTCTAATGACCAATGGCCTTATTTGGTAATCTTTATAGTATAAATCTGAAATAGATTCATTTACCGTAAATACATGCTTTAACTTTGGGAAAATAAAACTCTCTATTGAAGACCAAACTTTTTTAACAAAATATCTGTTTTGAATTTCTGGAACTCCAGTGAAATACTCATGAGAATCGTAGACTAGTTTTTTATTAAAAATAAAAGCTGAAAGCCACATTGGAAGTAATGTATCCAAATCATTGGAATGGTAAATATCAAATCTTCTAGTTAAAAGAAAAAAAAACAATCTTAAATTATATTCCACATAAAACAATACTCCTTTATTAAAAAACAATTTGAAACGAACTACTGAATATGGTCTATTAATATTTACAGAGCGTTCTAATTGCCTCCCAACCAAAGTTATATTGAAATTATTTTGGAATAGGGTATTACACACTTTCTTGACCCGCTGATCATTAGCCAAGTCATTTGTTACAGATATTATTACCTTTTTAATAACGCAGTAAATTAAATTTTTACAAAAGTATGTAATATTGTTTTAAGGACAAGCATATTAAAATCCAAGAAAATATAATTAGGTTTGTCAAGATGAATGTTATTGAAAATTATCCGTTAATAAAGCTAAATACATTTGGGATAGATGTTAAGGCTAAATATTTCACTTCAATAAATACAGTTAATGAACTAATTGAAATAAAAAAATCTGAAAAATTTAAAGACCATGAGCTACTTATTCTTGGTGGTGGAAGTAATATTCTTTTTACCAAAGATTTCAACGGACTAGTAATTTTAAATAATATAAAGGGAAAGGAAATTGTTGATCAAAATGACGATTCTATTATTTTAAAAATTGGAGCAGGTGAGAATTGGCACGAATTGGTTATGTACTGTGTAGATAATGGATGGGGTGGAATTGAAAACTTAAGTTTAATTCCAGGAAATACAGGAACTGCCCCAATGCAAAACATAGGAGCTTACGGCGTAGAAATAAAAGAAACATTTGTTGAACTAGAAGCTTTAGAAATTTCCTCCGGAAAGATAGTGAAGTTCAGCAATTCTGAATGTGAATTTGGCTACCGAGAAAGTGTATTTAAAAACAAGATGAAAAATAAGTACATTATTCTCAATATCACACTAGAGTTAAATAAAAATCCAATATTAAATATTAATTATGGAGATGTTAAAGCAATTCTAGAGACAAAAAAAATTGAAACTCCAACAATTAAAGATGTAAGTAATGCCATTATTAGTATTAGACAAAGAAAATTGCCGGATCCAAAAAAAATTGGAAATAGTGGGAGTTTTTTTAAAAACCCAATAATTGACATAAATCTATTGAAATTAATTGAGGGAAAATATCCGAATGTTGTAAGCTATAAAATCAATGAAAATAAGTTTAAAATTGCAGCAGGTTGGATGATAGAAAAAGCAGGATGGAAAGGCAAAAAATTTAACAACTTTGGAGTTCACGAAAACCAAGCTCTAGTATTGGTCAACTATGGCCTTGCAAATGGAAAAGAAATATTCAATTTGTCAGAAAAAATCATCCTTGACATTAAAGAAAAATTTGGAATAACACTTGAAAGAGAAGTTAATATTATTTAGCTATTGCAAGCATAATATTGGTTGATTTCCCATTAAGAACTGCGAAATATGAAGGCCCAATAGAAACGGGATTAAGTTGTTTTGGAAAAAACGCATACTTTTCAGAGTCTTTACCAGGGAAATTGACAGAAGTAATATTTTGTCGGGGAATTCCAGCTTGGGTAAACTCTACAGATTTGGTTCCACAATAATTTAAAATTCCATACTCAGCAGGAACCCCTTTTCTCAAATTAGAATTTTGCAAATCATTGTAAAAGTATTTTTTGTAACGATAAGAATTCAACGAAAAAGTACCTATAAAATTTAAATCTTTGTTCTGCTGGGTTAAAGGAACAGAACTTCCCCATATGAAATTGCCGTTTTTATTGAATTTTATAACAAAAAAACCACTGGATACCCAGTAAGTTTCCTCTTTAATAGTAGTCTTTGTTATGTTTTCTGACACCAAGTAGTAATTACCAATGCTGTCTAAACTAAAATCTGTTATTATAAACTTATCCAATCCAAAACCACTTTCTTTAATCCCTTTAGAGGATTTAAAAGCCTGAACAATATTTTCAGTTAATGAATATTGATTTTTATGAATTAAGTGTAAATTTTGATCGTATCTGAGCAGAAAAAAACCTTCATAATTAAACCTTACTTGTGAAGAATAAAACCCTGAAAGAACTAGCTCATTCTTAGAATTAAAAAAATAATCTAGCGCAGCTATTTTTCTATTATTTAATTTAATCTGAACTTCCGAAATTATCTCCTGACCTAGTTTATAAACATAAAAGTTGTTGCCTTTTTTCCAAAATTTCTTAAGTAAGAAAACAACACCTTCGTTGGATAATAAAATCTTATTATCTCTTTTGGAAACAAATAATAAATCTAATTTGTTGTAAACTTCATTTACAATTTTCAAATTATTATCAATAGTTACAGTCTTTAGATCTTCTTGTTTGCCATTTTGAAATGGCAGTTCTACTAGAAAATGAAATTTATTGTCATGAGAGTTTTCTCCAATAATATAATTGGAAGCATATCCAGAATTATTTTTTTCTGCAAACAAATTTTTCGGTGAAAGAAATTCAGAATTAATATCTAATTTTCTGCATTTTAAAATAGTCTCCACTCCGTTATTGGAGGATGTAAACAAGAATATTTCGTTAAAAATATGTCTAATTCCAACAAACTTCTCCTCATTTAATACAATATTAAAGTGGTTGACATCGTCCAAATGGCTGTCAAAAATATTGACTTTTAAATCACAAGATTTAGACTTTATTTTTTTTTGAAAAAGAACATTATTAGACTTGTAACTAATACAAGTAAGAGGTTTGTATTCATTGGAGTAAGGAACATGTTGAGAGAAACTTAAATTCAGTTTTTGAGATGTCCCAATAGAAACCACTAAAGTGAATAAAACAAAAAAAGATATTTTAATTCTTGTAATCAAAATCTAGACCTTAAAGTAAAACAAACTCGGAATAAATAACAATTAATCCTTAAGTAATCTTTTAAGGATAAATTCTTTGTATTCTAAATCAGTAGACTTTTCAATTACCTCATTAATAAAACCTAATGTCATTAACTCTAAAGATTTCTTCACACTAATCCCTCTTGTTCTTAAGTAAAATAGTGCCTCCTCATCAAATCTACCTGTGGTAGATCCATGACTACACCTTACATCATCTGCATAGATTTCTAATTCAGGCTTTGAAAAAATTTTCGAATCCTCATCTAAAAGAATATTGTTATTTTTCTGAAATGCTTCAATTTTTTGAGCGTCTTGGTGAACTATAACTTTTCCATTAAAAACACCAACTCCACTTTCTTTAATCACCCCTTTGTAATTTTCAAATGATTTGCAATCTGCAACAAAATGGTTTATGGTGGTGTGGTTGTCAAAATGTTGTTTATCAATTGGGGCAAAAACTCCATTAAGTTCACTATGACAGTTCTTTCCATGGACGTTATTGGAAACATCGTTTCTTAAAATTATCCCCGAAGCAGAGAAAGTATTCATAATAAATTCACTTTCTTTTTCTTGATCTATAAACTCATTGCAAAAATTGAAATTATTATTAAGGTCTTGGAATTTATCAATCGTTAAAGAACTATTACTCTTTAATAAAACTTCATTTCTGTGATTGATGAAGCCGTTATTTGAAGTTGAACTTCCTAAAAAATATTGTCTAATATGAAGCTTAGAGTTTTCAAATACTTCAATATTAAATTGAGTATTAGAAAGACATTTATCAGATGAGATAATATTTACAAAATTTATAGGTTTATCTATATTAAAATTAGCTTTGATTTTAAGAACCACTTTTTCACTTAAAAAACTAAAGTTAAGATTAGTAAAATAGTCCTTGTGCTTAGTCTCATCTGAGCTTTTTGAAATAACATTTTCTTTGTCAAAGGATAGTTCAATCTCCTTTAAATCTATAAGATTAGATAAGTCTGAATTAAATTTTCCATTTTCGAGAACAATAACTAGCCCTTCAATTTTTGGGATTTCTAACGAATTAAGATTTTCAATTTTAAAATTTAATTGATTGTGAAAATTAATTTTCTTTAAAGCTCTTAGTGGAGTATATCTCCATCTCTCTTCTTTTCTAGTAGGAAAGGAGCCTAGGTTTAGGTTTTCTAAATCTAATTTAGAATTTTCTTTGAGTAATGAGTTATGATTTAGTTCTTTGATAATCAATTGGACAACTTTAAAAGAGTTTTAAATATTTGAATCTGTTTTCAACCAATCGTAACCCTTTTTCTCCAACTCTAAAGCCAGTGATTTATCACCAGTTTTAATGATTTTTCCTTCATGTAAAACATGTACAAAATCTGGAACAATATAATCCAATAATCTTTGGTAATGGGTAATAACAACAGTAGCATTTTCAGAAGATTTAAGTTTATTAACTCCATTTGCTACAATTTTCAATGCGTCAATGTCTAACCCTGAATCTGTTTCATCCAAAATGGATAGTTTAGGATCGAGCATCGCCATTTGAAAAATCTCATTTCGCTTCTTTTCACCTCCTGAGAACCCTTCGTTTACAGATCTGTTTTTAAGCTTGTTGTTTAAACCTACTAATTCAGACTTTTCAGCAACCATTTTCAAAAATTCCTTGGCTGGAATAGAATCAATACCGTAGAATTTATTTCTTTCGTTAAGCGCAGTTCTTAAAAAATTAATATTGCTAACCCCCGGGATTTCAACTGGATACTGAAAAGCCAAAAACATGCCTTTCCAAGATCTTTCTTCAGGACTCATTTCTGAAATCTCTTCGCCCAAAAAATTTATTGACCCATTAGTAACTTCATAGTTGTCATTCCCGGCTAAAACAGAAGAAAGAGTACTCTTTCCAGAACCATTAGGTCCCATTATTGCATGAACTTCACCTTTGTTTATTTTAAGATTTAAACCCTGAAGAATTTTCTGGTCATCAATTCTACACTCTAAATCTTTAATTTCTATTAATAATTCACTCATGATTAAATTTTATCCTACAGACCCTTCTAAACTAATTTCTAATAATTTTTGAGCTTCCACTGCAAATTCCATTGGCAACTTATTTAAAACTTCCTTCGCGTATCCGTTTACTATCAGACTAATTGCTTTCTCCTCACTAATTCCTCTTTGCATACAATAAAAGAGTTGTTCTTCACCAATTTTTGAAGTAGTTGCTTCGTGCTCTACAGTTGCTGTTGGATTCTCACATTCAATATATGGAAAAGTATGAGCACCACACTGATCTGTCATAAGAAGTGAATCACACTGAGAAAAGTTTCTTGAGTTTTTTGCGCCTTTACCAATCTTTACCAAACCACGATAACTATTTTGACTTTTTCCAGCAGAAATTCCTTTGGATATGATGGTAGATTTAGTGTTTTTTCCAATATGAATCATCTTAGTTCCTGTATCTGCTTGTTGGAAGTTATTGGTAACTGCCACTGAATAAAATTCCCCTATAGAATAATCTCCTTTAAGAATACAAGAAGGATATTTCCATGTTACAGCTGAGCCAGTTTCCACTTGGGTCCAAGATATTTTAGATCTATATCCACAAATTCCTCTTTTAGTAACAAAATTGTAAACTCCACCAACGCCTTTTGCATCTCCAGGGTACCAATTTTGAACTGTGGAGTATTTTATCTCTGCTTTGTCAAGAGCGATTAGTTCTACAACTGCTGCATGTAATTGGTTTTCGTCTCTTTGTGGTGCAGTGCAGCCTTCTAAGTAACTTACATAACTAGATTCATCTGCTATTAAAAGAGTTCTCTCAAATTGACCTGTTCCCGATTCGTTAATTCTGAAATAAGTGGAAAGTTCCATGGGACACCTAACACCCTTTGGAATATAACAAAACGATCCATCTGAAAAAACTGCACTATTTAATGCAGAGTAATAATTATCTGTATGAGGAACCACAGATCCCATATATTTTTTAACTAAATCTGGATGATTTTGTACAGCTTCAGAAAAGGAACAGAAAATAATTCCCAATTCACCTAGTTTTTCTTTGAAAGAAGTTGCTACAGAAACTGAATCCATTACAAAGTCTACAGCAACTCCGCTTAATTTTTTTTGTTCTTCAATGGATATTCCCAATTTTTCCATTGTTCTCAAAAGCTCAGGATCCACCTCATCTAAACTTTGGAGTTCTTTTTTCTTTTTAGGAGCAGAATAATAGGAAATATTTTGAAAATCTGGTTTGGTATATTTTACATGAGCCCAATTAGGTTCCGACATTTCTTTCCAAACCCGAAAAGATTCTAATCTGTAATCCAACATCCATTGAGGCTCATTTTTCTTAGATGAAATTAATCTAACAATATCTTCATTGAGGCCAATTGGCGCTTTTTCACTCTCGATATCAGAAACAAAACCAAATTCGTAGGATTTGTTGTCTAACTCTTCTTTTAATTCTTTTTCAGTATATGACATTTATCAATTTATAATGAAAAACTTTCTCCACATCCACAAGTTCTGTCAGCATTAGGATTGCTAAAAACAAATCCTTTTCCGTTTAAACCTCCTGAAAAGTCTAAAGTTGTTCCTATGAGATAAAGAAAACTTTTTTTATCTACTACGACTTTTATACCGTTATCCATAAAAGATTTATCACTATCGCTTAGAGCATTGTCAAATTTTAATTCATACATCAATCCTGAACAACCTCCACCTTTCACACCAACTCTTATAAAATAACCCTCATTACCATCATCTTTCATTAGCTGTAAAGCTTTTGACTTTGCATTTTCTGTTACTTTAATCATATATCTATTTGTAATAGTTACAAGTTGTGCAAATATACCTCAAAATAACAGATGAAAAAAAAATGTTGAATAGTATTTGATGGAAGAATTAATTGTAATTTCAAATAACAACAAATAATCATAAGTATTGGACTAAATTTGCCACCATGAACGAAGAAGATAAAAATATTGAACTTAAAGATTTAGGAGAATTTGGGCTCATTGAGAGATTAACTAAAAAAATCAAAACTTTTCATGAAAGCACCCATTTAGGACCAGGGGATGACGCTGCGATAATAAAATCTAGTAAAGAAATTTTGATTAGTTCTGATATGCTTGTTGAAGGAATACATTTTGACATGGCTTTCACCCCTTTAAAACACTTAGGATACAAATCTGTAATTGTAAACCTAAGCGACATATATGCTATGAATGCTATCCCAAAACAAATCACAGTTAGTTTAGCTATTTCCAGCAAATATACCTTAGAAGCAATTGAAGAGTTTTACGATGGTATTTTACTGGCTTGTGAAAAATACAAGATTGATGTAATCGGTGGAGATATAACTTCCTGTGTAAATGGCTTAACCATTTCTATCACAGCAATTGGGGAAGCTTTAAAAAAAGAAATTGTCAAAAGATCTGGAGCCAAAGAGGATGACTTATTAATAACCACTGGAGATCTAGGTGGAGCTTACATGGGGCTTAATGTTCTTCAAAGAGAAAAAGAAGTTTGGAAAAGTAATCCAAATATGCAACCTGAATTGGATAACTTTAATTATATACTAGAAAGACAACTCAAACCAGAAGCTAGAAGAGATATAATTGAATCTTTAAAAAAATGTGAGGTAATTCCAACTAGTATGATTGATATATCAGACGGATTAGCATCTGAAATTTTTCATATTTGCACATCTAGTAATGTAGGATGTCAGCTATACGAAGAAAAAATACCAATAGATCCTCAGACTTATCAAACATCCATGGACTTCAATATAAATCCAACAGTTTCAGCTCTTAATGGAGGGGAAGATTATGAATTACTTTTCACAATTAGTCAAAATGATTATGAAAAAATCAAAAATGACCCAAACTTGACTGTCATAGGTCATATTACTAAAAAATCACAAGGAATAAATTTAATAGGAAATGGAAATACATCTACGCCACTAAAAGCGCAGGGATGGAACCATTTTAATAATTAAATAGAATTATCCGACTCGTCTAAAAACTGATACTCCAAAATACCAAGCTCTGTCATTGGTCTAATTACAATCCATTTTTTGAACTTTAAAAACCATTGCCTTTGAATGTTTTTAACACCTTTCTTTAAAAAAGCATCAATAAAAGGATGAACATTTAAAGTAATTGATTTTGCAATTCCTTCTACAATAATAGAATTCAGCATTGAATCAATTTCGTCGATAATTAATATTGAAGCCTGTACTTCCCCTTTCCCAAGACAAGTTGGGCAAGCTTCTGTTGTCTTAATTTCTGTTTCAGGACGAACACGCTGCCTTGTCAATTCAACAACACCAAATCTACTTGGTGGCTGAATATTGTGCTTTGCCTTGTCGTCTTTCATGAACTTTCTAAAACTTTCAATAAGTTTTTTGTTGTTAGCTCTGTCGTACATATCAATAAAATCGACAGCTACTATACCTCCCATGTCTCTTAACCTTAAAAGTCTAGCTATTTCCTCAGCAGACTCTAAGTTAGTTTCTAGGGCATTTAATTCTTGATTAACATTAGTTGCCTTTCGATTACCACTGTTAACATCCACTACGTGCATAGCCTCGGTATGGTCGATAATTAAATATGCTCCTGATTTTAAGTTGACTTTTCTACCAAAAGTTGCTTTAATTTGCTTATTGATTCCTCTACTTTCGAATAAACTTACTTTACCTTGATAAAACTTTACGATATCTTCTTTTTCAGGGGCAATTGTCTTAACATAATCTTTTAGCTCATTAAATAAAGACTCATCGTCGACATGTATGCTTGTAAACTCTTTGTTTAACTCGTCTCTTAAAACTGTTGTAGCCCTATTCATCTCCCCAAGCAACTTTTTTCTTGGTGTTGCATCTTTAAGCTCTTTGAACATTTTAGACCACTTTTGCTCTAAATCTCTTAAGTCTTGATCCAGTTCAGCAACCTTTTTATTTTGAGCAACTGTTCTAATAATCACACCGAACTTTCTTGGCCTTATACTATTTATAAGTCTTTTGAGACGATTTCTCTCTGCTGGATCTTTTATTTTTTGAGAAACAGAAATCTTTTCAGAAAATGGAACTAAAACTAAAAACCTTCCAGGAATAGTCACTTCAGCACTTAATCTTGGCCCCTTAGAAGAAATAGGCTCTTTAGTGACCTGAACAGCAATTATCTGATTAGAAGAAAGATGTTCTTTTATCTTTCCATCTTTTAAAATATCTGGCTCTATCTTATTGTAGCCAAGTTTATGGGTAGATTGTTTTCCAGAAATAGAAGCTTGAACAAATTTGCTCATTGACTTGTATTGCGGACCTAAATCTAAATAATGCAAAAATGCATCTTTTTCATATCCAACATCTACAAATGCAGCGTTTAGACTTGGTACAATTTTTTTAACCTTACCAAGATAAACATCCCCTACATTGAATCGATCGTCAAGACCTTCTTTATGAATTTCAACTAATTTGTTGTCATAAAGCAACGCAGTTACTACTTCGTTTGATGATGAATTTATAACTAATTCATACGACACTGTACCTCCTATCTGATTATAGCAGAGCGGTTACAATAAAATATATTGTCAGTGGAAAAAGACTACTTATTCTTGTGTCTGTTTTTTCTCAGACGCTTTTTCCTCTTATGTGTAGACATCTTATGTCTTTTTCTTTTTTTACCGCTAGGCATACTAATCTATTAAATTATTAATACTAAATACTTTATTATTTCTTAACCTTATTTTTAACTCCTTCTACAAAAGTTTTTGCAGGCTTAAAAGTAGGAACAAAATGTTCTGGTATAATGATTGTTGTGTTTTTAGAAATATCTCTACCAGTTTTTTCAGCTCTTTTTTTAATCACAAAACTTCCAAATCCTCGCAAATAAACATTTTCACCACTTTCCATTGCATCAATAATAGTAGTCATCAGTGATTCCACTGTTGCCTGTACAGCTATTTTCTCAACACCTGTCTTATCTGTTATTTCTGAAATTAAGTCTGCTTTTGTCATAGTTAAAATTAGGATTTCACCATTTATTGGATTGCAAATATAATTTTATTTATGAAAGCCAAAAAGCTACCGATGAGTTTTTTATTTTTGCAACTATGATTGATGATGATTTTAGTGTAAAATTAATTAAATGGTATGGCCAAAATAAACGAAACTTACCGTGGAGAGAAACTAAGAACCCATATGTAATTTGGATTAGTGAAATTATTCTTCAACAAACAAAAGTGGACCAAGGACTACCTTACTATATAAAGTTTATTGAAAAATTTCCAAATATCCACGAACTTGCTAAAGCAAATGAAAATGTAGTTTTAAAACTTTGGCAAGGGCTTGGCTATTATAGTAGAGCAAGGAATTTACATTTTTCTTCTAAATTCATTTCTAATAATTTAAATGGAGAATTTCCAAAAACATATGATGAACTAATAAAGCTAAAAGGAGTAGGAAAATATACAGCATCAGCAATTTCATCTTTTGCCTTCAACGAGAAAAAAGCAGTCTTAGATGGGAATGTTTTCAGAGTTCTAAGCAGATATTTTGGAATTGAGGACCCGATAGATACTAGCACAGGAACTAAAATATTTGAAAATATAGCTTTCCAAAATTTACCTAAGAAAAATATTGATACCTACAATCAATCTATAATGGAATTTGGCGCACTTCATTGTAAACCTGCAAAACCTCAATGCGATTCCTGTCCATTAAACAATAAATGCTGGGCATTAAACAATAATAAAATAGCTTCTTTACCAATAAAATCTAAAAAAATAATCAAAAAAGAACGTTTTTTTAATTTCTTAGTTCTAAGGAATGAAAAATTTATTTTTTTGGAAAAAAGAATTACAAATGATATTTGGAAAAACATGTATCAGTTTCCGCTTTTTGAAGAACCATTAGAAACCTTCAGACCTCCAAAAGATTTAATCAAAACAGGATTACTGCTAAGAAAATCTGAAACTACCCATCTTTTAACACACCAAAAATTAAATGTTATTTTCTGGGAATTTAAGATGGGGATATTATTAAAAAACAAGAATTACGAAAAAATTGAAATAAAAAAATTGAACGACTATGCAGTTCCGAAAATTGTTGAAAATTATATAAATCAAAACATAAGTATTGATAGATTATAATTAAATTTGATTACACAAAAATAAATCATGGCAGGTAGTGTAAATAAAGTAATTCTAATTGGGAATCTTGGAAAAGACCCTGAAATAAGACATTTAGAAAATGGTGCGGCAGTAGCAAATTTTTCAATTGCAACTTCTGAAAATTATAAAGACAGGAAAACTGGTGAAAAAGTTTCTCAAACTGAATGGCACAATATTGTAGCTTGGAGAGGGCTTGCTGAAATTGCTGAAAAATACCTTAAAAAAGGCGCTAAAGTCTATATCGAGGGGAAACTTAAAACCAGAACATGGCAAGACAAAGAAGGCAACAACAGATATTCAACTGAAGTAATCACCGACAACCTCACTATGCTTGGTAGCGTTGGAGAATCTATGAGTAATCCTAACTCTGTGAAATCTGATGAAAATGAAAGTAAACCATCCCCTGAGAAGGAATTTTCATCTCCTGATGAAAATGATGATTTACCATTTTAAATCAAATATAACGAATTGGGATTTCCAACTACTTTAAACTCTTTACTGAAACCTTTTATTATTATAGAAATTTCCAATCCTAATCTTGGTGTATTTGCTTTGGTTATATTAATTTTAGTTTTCTTATCTGCACTTCTTTCTGGGTCTGAAGTGGCGATTTTTGGCTTGTCAAATTCCCAAAAACTAAACTTATCTAACGAAACTGACAATAAAAACAGCAAAAGAATTTTAAAACTTCTAGAAAGTCCCAAAAAACTTTTGGCTACTATTTTAATAGGCAACAATCTGGTAAATGTGGCTATAGTTTTAGTCTCTTCAACAATCATGAGTGAAGTTTTTCCAGCTGAAGCCCAAAACGTTTTAACAAGTTTCCTTATTCAAGTAGTTTCTGTAACATTTATTATTTTACTTTTTGGGGAAGTTATCCCAAAAGTTTATGCAAATAATTACAACGTAAGGTTTTCAAAAATAATGGCCTTGCCAATTTCTATTTTAAAAATTATTTTCAATCCACTCAGCAATCTACTCATTTCAAGCACATCCATAATTGACAAAAAAATAGATAAAAAAATTGAGCTTTTAAATTCTGAGGAGCTTAAGCACGCACTGGATCTAACAAAAGATAGTGTGGAAAACAATGAAGAGAAAAAAATCCTTGAAGGGATATCAAAATTCGGCAATACCGATGTAAAACAAATCATGACTCCTAGAACTGATGTGCTAGCATTTAGAACAGACTTAGATTATAAATCTCTAATAAACGGACTTAAAACTGTTAAGTTTTCTCGAATACCAGTTTACGATGAAACATTTGACCAAATTAAAGGTATTTTATACGTCAAAGATTTATTACCCAAGATGAACGAAAGTTCTCAATATGAATGGAAACAATTACTGAGAGATGCTAAATTTGTTCCAGAAAATAAAAAACTGGATGATTTGCTGAAAGAATTTCAAGAAGAAAAGACCCATATTGCCATTGTTGTTGATGAATACGGAGGTTCATCTGGAATAGTCTCTTTAGAGGATGTACTTGAAGAAATAGTCGGAGATATAACAGATGAATTTGACGAAAGAGACGTTACTTTTTTAAAAATCAATGAGCAAAATTATATTTTTGACGGCAAGACACCCTTAATTGATTTCTATAAAATTT
>CAJIYZ010000097.1 GCA_905181675.1 Bacteroidetes bacterium MED-G20 | reverse complement strand
TCCTAAGAGTTAATAAAAATGAGAATTAGTGCATAGTTTGGTGTAGCATTTTTAAATTAGCAATATGGATTTTAAATCTAAATTATTAAATGATGCAGTGGAACAAATGTCCTCCTTACCTGGAATCGGCAAAAGATCTGCTTTAAGATTAGTACTTCATCTATTAGACCAGACTGAAAAGGAAGTAAAAGATTTTACACAAGCTTTTATTAGCTTAAAAGAACATCTTAATTTCTGTAATAAATGTTACCATATTACGGAACAAAAAATGTGTGAGATATGTCGAAATCCATCTAGATCGGAGGAATTAATTTGTGTTGTCCAAGATATTAGAGATCTTCTTGCGATTGAAAGTACTCAACAATTTTACGGAAAATACCACGTTCTTGGAGGGGTGATTTCCCCAATGGATGGAATAGGCCCAAATGATTTAAAAATTACTGAATTAAGAGACAGAATTATAAAGGAAAATACTAAAGAGATTATTTTAGCTCTTCCTGCAACTATGGAAGGTGATACAACTAATTTTTATTTATATAGAAAGCTTCAACAAACCAATGTAAATATTACTTTAATATCTAGAGGAATTGGCGTAGGTAATCAATTAGAATATATAGATGAACTAACTCTTGGGAAGTCTTTATTGGATCGATCTGTTTACAAAACAAATATTACAAATTAACAGATTTGGAACTATCGGTAATCATAGTAAATTATAATGTTAAGCACTTTCTCGAACAGTGTTTAATCTCTGCTAAAAAAGCTTTAGAAGGAATTGAAGGTGAAATAATAGTAGTTGACAACAACTCAGTAGATGGTTCCGTAAATTTGATAAATAAAAAGTTTAGTGATGTTGTCTTAATTGCCAACAAAAAAAATACTGGATTTTCTGTTGCAAATAACCAAGGAATTAAAATTGCAAGAGGAAATAATATTTTATTATTAAATCCTGACACAGTTATTCAAGAAGATACTTTAAGAAAATGCTTGGAGTTTTTTGACAAAAATGAGGATGCAGGTGCCCTAGGAGTTAAAATGTATGATGGAAATGGAAGATTTCTTCCAGAATCTAAAAGAGGACTACCAACTCCAAGTGTTGCATTTTATAAGATTTTTGGTTTGGCTTCTTTATTTCCTAATTCTAAAACATTTGGAAAATATCATCTAGGATATCTTTCTGAAAATGAAAATCACAAAGTAGATGTTCTTTCTGGTGCATTTATGATGATAAGAAAGAAAGTGCTTAACGAAGTAGGTCTATTGGATGAAACATTTTTCATGTATGGCGAGGATATAGATTTGTCCTACAGAATAAAAAAAGGAGGGTATGAAAATTACTATTTTTCCAAAACAAATATTATTCATTATAAGGGAGAGAGCACAAAGAAAAGCTCAGTAAATTATGTATTTGTATTCTATAAGGCTATGGTGATTTTTGCAGAGAAACATTTCTCAAAACAGCATGTTAAAACATTCTCAAAGCTTATAAATATTGCTATTTATTTTAGAGCTACAATTGCAGTTGTACAGAGGGTTTTAAAAAGGTGGATTTTGCCAATAATGGATTTTATTTTTTTTAGTGGTTTTATTTTTGGAATATCTACTCTATATCAGAACTTTTCTGGAATATCATTTCCAGAAGAAACAATAAAATTAATTATACCCATTTATGCATTAATATGGACAATATGTAATAGTATTTTCGGGAATCAAAACCCTCCTATTAAATATTCAAATCTTATTAAGGGAAATTTAGTTGGACTTATTATAATATTATCTCTGTATGCATTACTACCGAAAACCATACAATTTTCTAGAGCAATAATTCTAGGTTCGTCCGTAATTTGTTTGCTAATAAGTTTGTTCACTAGATCTACTTTTAAGGTTTTAAAAATTGGTTTATTTAAAGGTTTTACAGATTTACATAAGAATATAGCATTAGTGGGTTCACTTGAAGAAATTTCGAGAACAGAAAAACTTATGCTTATAGATAGTGATAGCTCTACTAATATTTTCAAAATATCTTCTGAAAAAAGTTTTGAGAATCAAGAAAATTACCATGGAAATATTTCTCAGCTAAACGAATTCATAAATATTAATAAAATAACAGAAGTGATTTTTTGTGCAAAAGATATAAGTGCGCAGAATATTATTTATTCTATGGCGGTGGTAAATTCAAAGAAAAATATTGATTTTAAAATAATTCCAGAGAAAACTCAATTTATTATTGGCAGTCAATCTATTTATACCAATGAAACATATTTCACAACAGAACTTAACCATATAAATAGCCTAGAAAACACAAGAAAAAAAAGAAATTTCGACATCTATACAGCTTTAATTTTAATTATTTTTTCGCCGATTTTTGGGATAATATTTAAAAATTATTTAAAAGCATTAAAAAACATAAAAGGGGTATTATTAGGTGAAAAGACATGGATAGGTTATGAATATTCCATCTTAAACTCTAAACTGCCAAAAATAAAACTTGGTGTTTTTTCGATAGTTGATAAAGAAAAGAATATGCAAGAAGAAATTATTGATAAAATCAATATTATATATGCCAAAGATTATAACTTGCTACTAGACAGTAAGATATTTTTAAAAAATATTTTTAAATTATAATAGAATGAGATTCTTATTTATTAATATCCTAAATAAAGTTATTTTTGCACTTTAAGATTTTAAAAAAATTGAAACAGAATGGCAGAATTTAAAGTAGAGCTTCCTAAAATGGGAGAAAGTGTTGCAGAAGCAACCATCACAACTTGGTTAAAATCAGTAGGTGATACTATTGAAGAGGATGAGCCAATTGTTGAAATTGCTACAGATAAAGTAGATTCTGAAGTTCCTGCACCTTGCTCTGGTATTTTAAAGGAAGTTTTATTCAATGAAGGCGATGTTGTTGCCGTAGGGTCAATTTTTGCAGTTATTGATTCTGATGTGAGCACTGAAAACACCTCCAATAATATTCCTTATGAGCCAACTATTTCAAAAGAAGATATTGAAGAAAAAGTTAAACAGGAGATTCTAGAACCATTAACAAATTTAAGTAAAATTGAAATTAAAAATGATTTTAAAAATTCAACCAAGTTTTATTCTCCACTAGTTAAAAGCATTGCCTCTAAAGAAGGAATATCTATTGAAGAATTAGAAATAATTAATGGCACAGGCTCTAACCAAAGAGTAACAAAAAAAGATATTTTAAATTATGTGAGGTCTGGTAAAAAAACAAAGACCATAGATCCAATTGTCAAGATTAACAAACCAATAAATAGCACCCAAAAACCGGTAAAAACTATTAGTGGTCAAGATGAAATAATTCAAATGGATAGAATGAGGAAACTTATAGCAGACCACATGGTGAATTCTGTAAATACTGCACCTCATGTAACATCATTTGTCGAAGCCGATGTTACAAATATGGTTCTATGGAGAAATAAAACAAAAAAAGAATTTTTAGAAAAAGAGGGTGAGAGATTAACTTTTACACCAATATTTATTGAAGCAATAGCAAAAGCACTTAGAGACTATCCATTGGTGAATTCTTCCATTGATGGTGACAACATCATCATTAAAAGCAATATTAATATTGGAATGGCAACTGCACTTCCATCAGGAAACTTAATAGTTCCAGTGATAAAAAATGCAGATCAACTAAACCTTGTTGGATTAGCTAAAACTGTAAATGACTTAGCAAACAGAGCAAAATTAAGTCAACTAAAACCAGATGATATTTCTGGTGGAACCTATACTGTTTCTAATGTTGGAACATTTGGAAATGTAATGGGAACACCAATTATTAATCAACCGCAAAGTGGAATTTTAGCCCTTGGAGCAATTAAGAAAAAGCCAGCAGTAATTGAATCTGAATCAGGGGATTTAATTGGAATTAGACATATGATGTTTTTATCTCACTCCTACGACCATAGAAATATTGATGGTGCTTTAGGAGGTCAATTCGTAAGAAAAGTTGCAGATTATCTTGAGAATTTCGATATTAATCGAGACTTATAAATATGAAGAAGATACAGAAAATAACGCTACTTTATTTAATATACTCTCTCTCTAGTTCTATTACCTATAGCCAAAATTCTAAAGACTTAAATCTTAAAACTCAAGGAGCCAATCAGTTAATGATTGAAAAAAAATATTCTATTGCCAAAGATATTTGGCTAGATATTGTGAAACTACAGCCAAAAAATGCAAATACTAATTACAAAACTGGAGTATGTCTTCTAGAGTCCTCAAGTTCAAAATTAGAATCGTTGAAGTATTTAAAAGTTGCAGTGAAGAAGATTAATAAAAATTACTCTCCATTTGACAACACCATAACTACTGCCCCAATTGAATCATATTTTTATTTAGGGAAATCTTACCATATTAATGGATTTCAGGATTCTGCAATTAAATACTTGAATGAATTTAAAGAGTTGGCAACTAAAAAACATTACTTAAAAGATGAAAGTAAAAAAATAATCAAGTGGTGTGAAAATGTAAAAACAATAGCTAACAATAATGAAAATCATAAAGTTTTAGATGAATTTAAAAATACCAATACCGACTTTGACGATTTTAATCCGCAGGTTTCCAAAGATGGAAATACAATTGTGTTCTCATCAAACAAAACTAGATCTTTAAAATCCGGAAACCAGAATAAAGAAATCTTTGATATTAAAACAGGCAATCACTACACAGATATCTATATAATCTATAAAGATTTGAAAAGTGATTCTTGGATGGATTCTAAATTATTAAAATTTTCAAAAACAAAAACCAATGAGATAGCAATTGGGAAATCTAACGATATTGAAAAAGTTTTTTTTACAAATATTGCAGAAGATCCTAAAGAGAAAAACACCGTTTCTTACAGCAGAAAGAAACAAAACTATTCCTATGCAAAAGAATTTTTGGATTTACCTGGCTTTAATATTTCAAGTTTAATGGTAACAGATAATGGAAAATATTTATTTTTCTCCAGCAATAAATCAGGTGGTTTTGGAGGAGAAGACTTGTGGTTCTGTCAAAGAAAAAATAGTTCTTGGACATCTCCGAAAAATATGGGGGATAAAATAAATACTGAGAATGATGAAATATGTCCATTTATGCATGCAGATGGAGTAACACTTTTTTATAGTTCAAATGGAGAGAAAAGTATTGGAGGTTACGATGTGCTTTATAGTCAAAAAGGAAGTGATCAAATTTGGAAAGTGTCTGAAAATTTAGGCACTCCAATAAATACAGTAAACGATGAAAAGTATTTTTCTACATCTACAGATGGTAAGAAAGGTTACTACTCGTCTATTAACAAACAACAAAATTCTGATATATTTTCTGTAAACATTACTAAACCCTACTCCAAACCTATTTTACTTTTATCTGGATATATTGAAAAAGGAAGCAGTGAAAATCTAGACCATAATTTTAAAGTAAAATTAACCAATACAGACTTAGAAAATACTCCTATTTTTTATCTGCCAAACAAATTTAATGGAACTTATGTATTTGATATTGAGCAGTGCAACAATTACGATGTGCAGTATTTCAAGTCATTAACTTTAAGTAGCGGAAAAGTAAAAGAAGTATTAATCCACGAGCAATCTATAAAGGCTCCTTGTGAAATCAACGAAGCAGTGACTATCCAACTTCCTGTAATCAATCAAAAAGGGGAATTAATAAAGAACAATAATTATGAAATAGCTAGGGATAGTATTCGTAAAAATTTCCAAGAAAAAAACAAGAAATACAGTTTTAAAGAGATTATAAATACAGAAAATAAATTAATTGCTCTTTTATTGATAGATGAAAATGGTAATATTGTTGACAGAGCTGTATTAACCCCAGATGGATTTAAATTTGAAATATTAAATTCTAGTCCTAATTATAATTTCAAATTGGAGAACTTCCCTGACAATTTAGAACTTTCTGACATTCCTATTATCCTTATTGAAGAGGGTAAAGAAACCTTAATTCATGGAGATTTCGGAATAGATAATAGATTTAAATATTTAAATAATTTTAGCACATTCAAATTCAAAGAATTAATTGGATTAAACAATCCTTTATTCAAAGTCTATTTAATTGATAAAAATGGGAAGATAATTCAAGAGGGGATTCTTACAGAAAATGGGTTTAAATTTGAGTTAATATCCTCTTCTACACAGTATAAATTCAAGCTAGAAAACTTTCCAGAAAACCTCGACCTTTCAGAAATACCATTGGAAATAGTTAACCGAAATGAAACACTTTTTGTAATGGGTGATTTCTCAAATAAAAGTGAATTTATTTTGCCAAAGATTCACTTTAAGAAAACATTTCAGACAAATGAATATACAATAAGTAACCATCCAGACTTCTTAAAATTCATGGAATTAGCTTTGGAAAAGATTGAAAAAAATGGAAAAGTTAAAATAGAAATCATAGGATCAGCCTCTAGAATTCCCTCTTCAAAATTCACTAACAATACTGAACTAGCGAAACTAAGGATTGAAAAAGGAAAAAAAATAATTTATAATTATTTAGACTCAAAGAATATTGACAGAAAAAGTTTTCAAATTATAAAAGAAAAAGCCATTGTTTCAGGACCTAAATACAATTACAATATAAAAGATAAAAGTATTTATTACCAGTACCAGTATTTTAGTATCTGGGCGGAATAATCCTATAAATCTCATTTAAAAAGACTTTACTATTACAATGGACATCAAATTAGACAAACCACTTATAGTTTTAGACATTGAAGCAACAGGAGATCAGATAAATAAAGATAGAATTGTTGAAATTGGAATGATAAAAACTAATCCTGATGGGAGTGAAGAAATTTATGATCAAAGAATTAATCCTCAAATCCCTATACCATTAAACATTTCTGAAATTCACAGCATTTATGATTTAGATGTTAAAGATAGTCCCTCATTTAAAGAAGTTGCAAATGAAATTAAATCATTTATAGGCGATTCCAATCTATGTGGATTCAACTCCAATAAGTTTGATATTCCAATTTTAGAGGAGGAATTTATTAGAGCGGGATTAAAAAGTGACTTTGAATCTAAAAAGTTTGTAGATGTTCAAAATATATTTCATAAAATGGAAAAAAGAACTTTAGGTGCCGCACACGTATTTTATTGTGGTAAAGAGATGGAAAATGCACATTCTGCAATTTATGATGCAAGAGCTACTTTGGAAGTTCTTAAATCACAAACTAAAAAATATTCAGAATTAGAGAATAACATTGATTTTTTAAGCGACTTTTCAAAGGCTAATAAAGCTTCCATGGATTACGCAGGAAGAATAGTTCTAGATGATAAAAAACAAGCAATTATCAATTTTGGGAAACACAAGGGAAAAGAAGTAGAATATGTATTTAAGAAAGAACCTGGCTATTATTCATGGATATTAAAAGGAGATTTCTCTCAAAATACCAAATCTTGTTTTACTAAGCTTTGGGAAGAATTTAAATCTAGGAAATGAAAATTATTTGTATTGGGAGAAACTATCTAGAACATGCAAAAGAAATGGGAAAACCTATAACAAAAGATCCTATTTTCTTTCTTAAACCTGACTCATCTCTTATAGCCAAAAGACAACCTTTTTATTTTCCAAACTTTAGTAAAAATATTCATTACGAAGTAGAATTAGTTTACAAAATTAAAAAGGTAGGTAAAAGTATTGATCCTGTTTTTTCTAAAGACTATTACGACAAAGTTGGTCTAGGAATTGATTTTACAGCAAGAGATCTTCAAGAAAAATGCAAGTTAAATGGCCATCCTTGGGAAATAGCTAAATCTTTTGATCAGTCAGCTTTAGTTAGTGAAGATTTTTTGGAGGTTAAGTCGTTGAAGGATTTGAATTTTTCATTGTTAAAAAACGGTGAAACTGTTCAAAAAAGTAATGCAAATCAAATGATCTTTAGTATTGATGAAATAATTAGCTATGTTTCTAATTTTATGACCTTAAAGATTGGAGATTTAATTTTCACAGGAACACCTTCTGGTGTTGGTTCGGTCAAAATTGGAGATAAGTTAGAAGGGTTTATAAATAATGAAAGTATTTTTTCTCTTAATATAAAGTAATTTAATAGTCAATAAGCTCTTGTATATATTCATTGCCATGCAGTACATCATTTACATCTCCATTAACTATTTGCAGCACTTTATCTTCTTTGTATACCAAGCCAAGGCCTAAGGCATATACTTCTTCGGAATTTTCATATTCCAACAAATTAGATTTATAATTTTGGTTTATTGTAACACAACTGTCAAAAGTTAAATCATTCAAGGTAAAACTCGTGTGTAAACTTTCAACTATATATTCTTTATATCCCAAATTGTTAAATGCATTTCCGTTCCAAAAAGTATTTGCATTAATTGGGAAAATTAGTTTTGTAAAGGTTGTGTTTTCTTCAATTTGTTGAACAGAACTAGCATTTTTATTGGCTACCCAGACATCTTTAATATTAAAATTCTGAGTAGTATCGGTCCTCCAATACCTTTCTATCCTATAAGATGTATCTCCCTGTAAATCAAGGTGATATTCTGAGATAACTTCTTTTAAATAATAGGAAGAAGTATCTTTCCCTAAAGAACTATGAATAATATTGGTGACAAAAAACTGTTTTTCTTTTTGCAATTCTAGTGGAAAATATTCATTGTAGGATTTTATTTCCGTGTATTGAATAGGATCACAGGATAGATGGAAAATTACTATTAAAAAAAAAATATTATTCTTCATTTTTCTTGTCAATTACTTTCCCTTTTTCGTAGTTTACTTTTTTCATGTTAGATTTTTCACCGTCATAGAAAAACCAAACACCTTCCTTCAAATTATTTTTAAAACTACCTTTAGTATCTATAGTTCCATCAGCAAAGTAATATATAAAATTGCCAGTTTTTTTACCCATTGTATAGTTGCCTTCTGACTTTACTCTACCTAATTTGTAATATTGTTTCCAAATACCATTTTTTAGACCATTTATACAATTATACTCTTCCATAATTTTAACCGTTTTAGTTTCTTCATCAGCTGGATAATATAAATACTGGGTATCCTCCATGGCACCTTTGTCAAAATTAAAGACATTAAGCAATTTCCCATTCCTTGAATAGGTAAACCATTTACCTTGTTTCATTTGATTAATAAATTTCCCTTTTGCCTTCACATAACCATTGTCGTAATACATTTCTGAGGAGGATAGAGAGTCATTAAGGAAATTCACTTTTGCAGAAACATGTCCTTCTGGAGCGAAATATGTAAAAAGTCCAACTGGCTTGCCGTTATTAAAACTACCCGTATATCTTTTGGTATTGGTTTTTTCGTGGTAACCGACCCAATCACCAATTTTTTGATTCTTTTTATTGAGTTGATTTATTTTAATATCCTGTGCGGGTATTAAAAATGAGGATAACAGTAAGAGAATAAAACTTAAAGGACTCTTCATATTTCTAAGTTAATTAAAATAAACCATCTTAATATGTGGAATTCCGTCTTCTAAATAAGTCTCTCCACAAGAAACAAAACCTAAGGAAATATAAAAACTAATTAAATATTCTTGGGCAGATAATTCAATGGCTAAATCAGGGAATTTAGTTTTAACTTCCTTTAAAATATATTCCATTAATTCTCTAGCATATCCATTTTTCCTAAAGTTACTTTTTACTGCTATCCTACCAATAAAAACAGTATTGGCATCTTTATAGACTCTTCCTAAGGAAATTAATTGCCCGTCTAAGAATCCCAAAAAATGGTCAGCTATTAAATCTAAATCGTCTAATTCTTGGTAGGGGCAGTTCTGCTCCACTACAAAAACACTAATCCTTAATTTAAGCAATTCAAAAAATTGATTTTTTGTTAAATCTGTATAACTTATGCTGTGTAATTCCAAAATTTTAATTTGAACTACAAATTTATAACTTTACCTAGATGATAAGGAAGTTTAACCAAAACTATATTTACCAACCCAAGAAAAATCTCAATATTTCTGATATTGTTAGTGGGATTTCTAAGGCAGACTCAACTATTCTTTCTCAAGCAATAACCTTGTTAGAAAGCAAAAGAAAGGAAGATAAGGCTATAGTGTATAGTGCACTTTCTAAATTACCACCCTCAGATCATAAATCAT
>CAJIYZ010000096.1 GCA_905181675.1 Bacteroidetes bacterium MED-G20 | reverse complement strand
AATCAACTCTGCTATTTTATTGTTGACCCCATTTGGAACATTGTCTAGGTTGGTATGAATGGCATAAATATTTATATCGTTTTTAATAGCCTTATAAATAATAGAACCAGTCAAGAAATTATTGGTTACTTTTTTTAGATCACCAAAAATAACTGGATGATGAGCAACTATTAAATTACATTTTTGATTAATTGCATCGTCAATAACTTCCAAAGTCACATCGAGTGATACTAAAACCCCGGTGAGGTCACAATTGAAGTCACCAACTTGAAGCCCAGAATTGTCGTAACTTTCTTGCAAATGCAAAGGAGCTATTTTTTCTAAATATTTTGTTACATCTTTGACTATCATAATTTGAAAAATGAATTCAAATATAAAACAATGAAATGGTACAATTGGATATTATTGCCAATATCATTGGTGTTTTGGATAATTACCACCCTTAGAAATTTATTTTTTGAGCTAGGACTTTTTAAGAAAAATAAATTTAATATCCCAATCATAGGAATAGGTAATATTACTGTAGGGGGAACAGGAAAAACACCACATTCACAATATATTTCCGAATTATTACAACACAATTTTAAAATTGCTGTTTTATCAAAAGGTTATGGAAGAAAAACTAAAGATTTTCAATATGTAAATATTGATAGCAATACCAAAGATGTTGGAGATGAACCTCTCCAAATGAAAAAAAATTTACCAAATCAAATTGTTGCAGTTGACCATAAAAGAGTAGAGGGTATAAATAAAATTTTAAATGAGCATAACGAAGTGAATTGTATTGTTCTTGACGATGCATTTCAACACAGATCTGTTAAAATTGGCTTGAATATTTTACTATGCGACTACAACAATCCTATATATAATGACTGGATTATGCCTGTTGGTCTGCTTAGAGAATCAAGAAGCGAAGTTAATAGAGCGGATTGCATGATAATTTCTAAATGTCCTGAGAATTTATCGATTGGAGAATCTTTGAGCATTAAGAAAAAGCTAAATTTCAAAAAAGAGATTTTTTACAGCAAAATTATTTATGATAAAATAGTTTCTTTAAAGGGGAATAAAACCCTTGAGAAAGCATCTCTAAAAA
This sequence comes from Bacteroidetes bacterium MED-G20, assembly GCA_905181675.1. Classification (GTDB taxonomy): domain Bacteria; phylum Bacteroidota; class Bacteroidia; order Flavobacteriales_D; family Parvicellaceae; genus MED-G20. Next base: position 4,597 of record CAJIYZ010000096.1, on the reverse strand, counting down.
AAGTTCTATTGGTTACTGGAATTGCAAATTTTAATCCAATTATTGAATATTTAGAAAGTTTAAATATTGAAATTAAACACTTAGCATATAAGGATCATTTCAAATACCAAAAAAAGGATATAGATAAAATAATTAATAATTATCAGACAGGAAATAATGAAAGAATAATTTTAACCACTGAAAAAGATGCTCAAAAAATGAAGGAATTTGAAAAATTATGGAACTTTCCGGTATACTATTTGAAGGTTAGTGTTGATTTTATGTGGAATAAAGATAAATTTGAAGAAAAAATTATGAACTATGTTAAAGCTCATTCATAACAGCGTAGAGTATTTAAAAAAAGTGGCTGATTTTCAACCTGAAATTGGCATTATTTTAGGAACTGGACTTGGTGGTTTAGTAGATGAAATCAAAATAGAAAAATCTATTCCCTACAAAGACATTCCCAATTTTCCTGTTTCCACCGTTGAAGGCCATCAAGGAAAATTAATATTTGGACTATTAGGTAGTAAAAAAGTTATCGCAATGCAGGGCAGGTTTCATTTCTATGAGGGATATACAATGAGTCAAATTGTATTTCCAATAAGAGTTATGAAGTTTTTAGGGATCACCAAATTAATCGTCAGTAATGCCTCAGGGGGAGTTAATCCAAATTTTGAAATTGGGGATATTATGATTATTAACGATCACATTAATCTTTTTCCAACCAATCCTTTAATTGGCCCTAACATAGAAGAACTTGGAACCAGATTCCCAGACATGAGTGATGCTTACGACCCAAAGTTAGTAGCTCTTGCTCAATTAGTTTCTAATGAATTAAATATTAAAACAGTAAATGGTGTTTATGCTGGTCTTACAGGCCCTACTCTTGAAACACCAGCAGAATATTCCTACATTCGAAAAATTGGTGCAGATGCGGTTGGAATGAGCACAGTTCCCGAAGTTATAGCAGCTAGACATATGCAAATCCCATGTTTTGGATTGTCTATAATAACAGATTTAGGAGTTCCTGGGAAAATCGTAAAAGTAACCCACCAAGATGTACAAAATGTTGCTTCCAAATCTGAACAAGACTTAACAAAACTTATTAAAAAACTCTTAGAATCTATTTAGAAATGGAGCTAGAAAATGTATTAACCAAGTATGAGCCAGTAATAGGAATTGAAATTCATGCACAACTCAAAACAAATTCAAAGGCGTATTGTGGTGATAAAAACGAATTTGGAGCTACTCCCAACTCTTTAACTTCTCCAATATCACTAGGTCATCCTGGAACTCTGCCAAAGTTCAATAAAGAGCTTGTGAATAATGCTGTGAAATTAGGATTAGCACTAGATTGTGATATTACCAGAGAAATGCATTTTGATAGGAAAAATTATTTCTATGCCGATTTACCTAAGGGATACCAAATAACTCAAGATAAAAAACCAATTTGTAAAAACGGTAAAATCTTAATTAGGCTAGAAAATAATAAAACAAAAGATATAGAACTGACTAGAATTCACATGGAAGAAGATTCTGGTAAAAGTATACATGATTTAGACCCTTTTAATACACTAATTGATTTAAACAGGGCTGGTGTTCCACTTTTAGAAATAGTAACTGAACCAGTTATTAAGACCTCTAACGAAGCCTATCAATATGTCTCTGAAATTAGAAAGCTTCTTAGATATTTAGACATATGTGATGGAAATATGGAAGAAGGAAGTATGAGGTGTGATGTTAATATTTCAATTATGCCTATTGGAAGCAAACAATTTGGAGATAGAGTGGAAATTAAAAATTTGAATTCTATAAGAAATGTTCAAAGATCTATTGATTATGAAATTGTTAGACAAGCAAAAATGCTGGATGAAAACATTCCAATTAATGTAGAAACAAGAACTTTTGATGCGCCAAGTGGAAAAACAAGTGCCATGAGAAAGAAAGAAGCAGCTCATGATTATCGATATTTTCCTGAACCAGATTTAAATCCAGTTAAAATTGAAGAAAAACTTCTAATGGATATTCAATCATCTATGCCGGCTCTTCCCAATGATTTGTTTGACAAATTCACTTCCAAATATAGCTTATCCAATTATGATGCATTGGTAATTATTGAGCAAAAAGAAATTGCTTTTTATTATGAAAGTATTTTAGAATTCACCAAAAACTACAAAGGGGCAACGAACTGGTTAATGGGCAATATAAAGTCCTACTTAAATCAAAAGGCAATTGAGATAACCAAATTCCCAATTAAGGCTGAGCATATTGCCATTATGATAAACATGATTGACGATGGCATACTAACTCATTCCTTAGCTAGTCAAAAGTTATTTCCAGAAATGCTAAAACACCCTATTGAAAACCCAAACTCTTTAGCGGAAAAAAACCAGTGGATTAATCAACAAAACGAAAGTAATTTGGAAGACTTGATTTCTGAAATACTAGAAAATAATCCCGATGAAAGGGAAAGGTTTAAAAATGGAGAAAAAAAGCTAACAGGTTTTTTCATTGGTAAAATAATGAAGGCTTCCAATGGAACAGCAGATCCAAAAAAATCGAACCAATTACTCAATCAATTACTCAATTAAAAAATGAAAAAATATATTTCTATTTTACTAATTTTAGTGATAATAAGTTGCAAGGGAGAAAAAGCAACTATTAATAACGAGAATAATTATCATTTAGAGTTTATTCAAAAAACAGACCAATATGTCTACTTATTCAAAATTGACCAAAATAATCCTACTAAAATGGACTCTTCAAAGTCCACTTCTGGGATTCATGAATTCAATATTGATTTAATAAAATCAGATATTTTTTTAGTGGGAACAGCTCCTGAAAAAAGTGTTCTATTTATTGGATGCCCTAATGAAAGTAATAATTTTCTTTTCACAAATGGGGTGTATGATGAGTTGGTTGTCACTGGCGATTCCACCAATATATTATTGCAAAAATATTTTAAGTTTAGAAATGGAATTATTAGTCAAGTACAGAATATAAAAACAACCGATGAACAAGAAAAAATTATACTTAGAAACAGTATCATAACTACTTATCAATCCTACTTAAAAGAGTTTATTGGTGAAAATAAAAACTCACCATCTATAATAATGCTTCTTGGTGAAATTCAGAACCCTATGACTTTTAAAAATGAACTTAGGATAATTAAAAATGTAATTCAAGAAAAATTTGAAAAACAAAAGTATTTAAAAGAAGTAAATAAGCTTATTGAACAAGCAAAACAGCAAGAAGAATATATACTGCAGCAAAAAAATAGAGTTCAAGAAGAACAAAATGCAAGAAAAGAATTAGGAATAAACATTGGTGCTAAAGCTCCAGAAATAAATCTTAAAAGTCCAGATGGTAAGTTAATAGCTTTAAGTTCTCTAAAAGGAAAAGTGGTACTATTGGACTTTTGGGCTTCTTGGTGCAAACCTTGTAGAGCTGAAAATCCAAATGTGGTAAGGCTTTATAATAAGTATAAAAACAAAAGTTTTACTATTTACAGTGTCTCTCTAGACCAAAACAAAGATAAATGGCTAGCAGCAATTAATCAAGACCAATTGTCCTGGTCTAATCATGTTAGTGAGCTAACAGGATGGAAATCTTCTGCCGGAGCTAAATACGGTATTTCTAGTATTCCCAAAACATTTCTAATAAATAAAAAAGGAGAAATTATAGCTTATGATTTAAGAGGAAATGAATTAGAACAAAAACTTTCTGAAATACTTTAGATTCTATGATTATAAAAAATTTATTTGCCATTATTATTATTTTCTGTTCGACGATTGCATTTGGACAAGAAATATATTTTCAACAAAAAGTGGATACCAAAATCAAAGTTGAACTAGACGATAAAAAACATGTTTTACGAGGAAACCAGGAAATATTTTACACAAATAATTCTAACCAAAAACTAGATTCAATTATCATTCACCTTTGGCCAAATGCATATAAAAATAGCAATACAGAACTAGCCAAACAAAAATTTTCTGATGGCAGTAACACCTTTAAATATGCCGATAATAAAGATTTAGGCTACATAGACTCTCTTAATTTTAAAGTAAATGGCAAAAAGGTAAAATGGGTATTTTTAAATAACAAGATAGATATTGCAATTATATATCTAAATGAAAGTATTGGTTTAAAGGAATCTATTTCCATTACAACGCCATTTAAAGTGAAGATTCCCTCAGGCAAGTTCTCAAGACTAGGTCATATAGGCCAATCATACCAAATTACCCAATGGTTTCCAAAACCTGCTGTTTTTGACAAAAATGGATGGCACCCAATGTCCTATCTAGATCAGGGCGAATTTTACTCGGAATTTGGAGATTACGATGTGAGCATAACTGTACCAAAAAACTATATACTTATGGCCACTGGAGATTTACAAAACAAAGAAGAGTTAGACTTTCTTGATCAAAAAGCAGAAATAACTTCCAAACTTATCCAAGAAAACAAATTGCCAATTAGAGATTCTTCGGGAAGAAAGGATATGAGCTTTCCAAATAGTAGTAAAGAGAAAAAAACATTAAGATTTATCCAAGAAAATGTGCACGATTTTGCTTGGTTTGCAGATAAAAGATACCACGTTCTCAAAGGAGAGGTA
>CAJIYZ010000095.1 GCA_905181675.1 Bacteroidetes bacterium MED-G20 | reverse complement strand
ATATACTTCCACCTAAAGTGCCAGCAACTCCAGGGATAGAATTATCTAACTCCCAGCTATTTCCAGACGGTGTTCTCCATTCGGCATCTATAGTCTTTTGTATAATGCCTATACTCGCTCCAATACCCAATTGTCCTGTACCAATTGGCAAATGGTAGGAATAATTTAACCTAGCAATACTATTTTTTTCAAAACCCAGTTGATCTGAAACATAAGTTAGTCCTAATCCACCTTTGAGTAATGCTACTGGTGAATGAACATTAACCAAAGCAGTAGTTGGGCTTCCAGAAAATCCAGACCATTGTTGTCGAGCAATCATAGTTGCACTAATATTTTTATTCATTCCAGCATACCCAGGATTGAATGACAAATTATCGAACATATAGTGCGTAATTTGATAATCTTGCTGAGAAAAAACATTTCCAGAAAGGAAAACAAGTAGTATATAAGTAATAGTTTTTTTCATTTATTCAACTGAAAATCAATGTTTTACTTCTTAAAAAGTGCAATTTGTTATATTGCCATAATTCACAAAACTACAAAATTTAGTTTGTAAATATAATAATTCATGAACTAATTTAATTTCCTATAGGTCTTCCACCACAAATCTGGAATGATACCATTTTGAGCAATTTTATAGTCTTCGTAATTACAAGGGATTAAATGATGGCGCTCAAACTTAAAATCTTTTGCTGGTGGATAAGGCACTTCTAACCACCATCTTTCTGTCTTTGTACTTTTGTGAAAAATAAGATTATGCTTGGAGTCTTCATGATATACATAATACTTAATTAAATCTTTTTTACTTCCTACTGGAAAATCATTTTTTCTTTGTGAAAAACCCAATATTAAAAAAAACACCAACTGGGCAACCAACTCAGAATCTACTTCGCTTATGGCACCAGACTTCAAATTGTAAAAACCAACACTTGATATTTTGTCACTTAAACCAGCATATTTAATCATTTGACACATTTCATGAGCAAAAAAACCATTTGGATGGGCTGTATTGCTATTTTGAAATTCAGAACTCCTAAAAGAAGACAAATCCACACTCAATAAGTCAGTATTTCTTAAGATTGGTTCCGATTTGGAAATAGTATTTTGGAGTTCCCCTAGCCTTACATAATCAAAAAATAGTTCGTCAAAAAATCTTATGTCATCAGAGCCAACATAATATTGCTGGCAACCCAGAATTGAAAAATTAAATAAATAATTGGGATTATGAAGTAATAAATGATTGATGTAATTTTTATCTGAAATTTCTAAATCCTGGTCTACAACTACATCAAAACTATTGTCTATGCAAGTTAAATTAATGGGTTGTTCTAGCTTCTCATAACCCAAATAGTTTGCAAAAGTTAAATCTTGAGATCCACCCAACAAACACAAGAGCTTGCCTTTTTTTTGAATTTCAAATGTAATTTCTTTTAATGCAGCATAAGTATCTTTAAGAGTAGAACCAGCATCTAAAACACCAAGATCTGATATAGTTAAGGTTCCTTCCCATTTAAAATTATAAAGCTTGTTTCTTACAGAATAATGATCGGTCTCCTTACTGTTTTCACTAGAATTTCCTCTATTTTCATTAATTGTTAAGAAAACTATGTCCGATAACTCCCATTCAGGAAAACTATTTACATAACCATCCATAAAACTACCTATTGAGTTTTTTGAGAACTCTATTTCATGAATCGGTTTGAAATAAATTTCAAGACTCATTTATTTTGCTTTTAAAAAGGTTTTGGCTTCCTCTAAGGTTATTTTCGCAGGATCCTTTGTCGGTGCTAATTGTTTCTTCTTCTTTCCAGAAATAACAAAGAATTTACCCCATCTTCCTTTTTCAACGGATATCCCCTCTTGCTCCCAATTTTGGACGACTTTTTCTATTTCTTTTTTCTTCTTAGCCTCTATTAATTCTACAATGTCTTCATAAGAAAGATTGTCAAAGTCATATTTCTTATTGATATTAATAAACAAATCGTTCCACTTAATAAATGGTCCAAATCTACCTTTTCCCTTAGACACTGGAAGATTTTCATATTCTGCAACTGGAGCATTGGCTTCTCTTTTTTCATTAATTAAAGAAATAGCGTTTTCTAACAAAACCTCATCTGGTTCTATTCCTTTTGGAATAGAGACATTCTCAGTTCCAAATTGAATATACGGGCCAAATCTTCCAACTTTAATAGTAACTTCCAAACTCTCGTGCTCTCCTAAAGATTTAGGATAGTCAAACAATTTCAAAGCCTCTTCTAGAGTAATTGTTTTTATATGTTGCCCCTCTTGAAGGCTGGCAAACTTTGGTTTTTTAGTCTCGTCTGCTGTGTCTCCAATTTGCGCAATAGGACCATATTTACCAAGCTTAACAAATAAAGGCTCTCCACTTGCGGGATCTTTACCTAAAAGTCTTTCTCCATTAGCTCTTTCTGCATTCTCTTTAGTATGTTCTATAGTCTTATGAAATGGGGAATAGAAACTGGACAACATATCTGTCCATAGCAATTCACCTTTAGCAATTGAGTCCAATTCTTTTTCAATATCAGCAGTGAAATTATAATCCATTATATTTTTAAAATGCTCTACTAGAAATTCATTTACAACCTCACCGGTTGTTGTAGGGAATAGTTTTTTTCTGTCAGCACCGTAATTCTCACTTAAGTTGAGTTCATTTACAATATTATCTTTTAAAATAAGTTGTTTAATTGCTCTAGACTTGCCATCAATATCTTTATTCTCTACGTATCCTCTATCCTGAATAGTTTTAATAGTTGGTGCATAAGTTGATGGTCTTCCAATTCCTAATTCCTCTAACTTTTTAACTAAAGATGCTTCGGTATATCTTGCAGAAGGTCTAGAGTATTTTTGAGTTGCAGATATTTCATTACATATCAGTATCTCTCCTTTTGAGACATCTGGCAATTCATCACTTTTATTATCTGAATTTGTAGACTTATATAACTTCAAAAATCCTTCAAATTTTATTACTTCTCCTACAGTATTAAAATTCTGTTCTTGCTCGTTATGGCCAATCTCAATAGTAGTTCTTTCAATTTCCGCATCACTCATTTGAGATGCCATGGTCTTTTTCCAAATCAAAGAATACAACTTGTCTTCTGGTGAACCGTCTCCAATAGAGCTTACTGAAAAATTAGAGGGTCTTATTGCTTCATGAGCTTCTTGAGCAGACTTATTTTTATTCTGAAACTTTCTAGGATTTGAAAAATTAGAACCAAAATCTTTTTCAATTTGTTTCTGAATAGCTGTCATTGCATCCATGGAAAGACTTACAGAATCTGTTCTCATATAGGTGATTCTTCCAGATTCATAGAGTCTTTGGGCAACGGACATAGTTCTTGAAACGTTAAATCCTAAAACTCTACTTGCCTCTTGTTGTAAAGTTGAGGTAATAAAAGGAGCTGATGGTGTTCTTTTACCAGGTTTTTGAGTTATTTTCTTTACTTTAAATTCTTTGCCTTTAGATAACTCTAGAAAACTTTTAGCTTCTTCAAAAGAAGAAAAGTTAGATGCCAATTCTGCTTTAAAAATAACACCCTTAGACTCGAATTCTGCAACAACCTTGAAAGTTTGAATGGCCTTATGATTAAATATTTTATTCTCTCTTTCTACAATTAATTTTACTGTAACGGACTGAACTCTTCCTGCAGATAGACTTGGCCTAATTTTTCTCCATAAAACTGGAGACAATTCAAAGCCCACAATTCTATCAAGTATTCTTCTAGCTTGTTGTGAATTCACTAAATCCTCGTTAATCATTCTAGGCGACGCAACAGCTTTTAAAACTGCCTTTTTTGTAATCTCATTGAAAGTTATTCTTTTGGTGTTTTTAGAATTTAATTTTAATGCATGTAATAAATGCCACGAAATTGCCTCTCCTTCACGATCCTCATCAGTAGCTAACCAAACTGTCTTACACTTTTTGGCTATACTTAAAAGTTCATTTACTACTTTTTTCTTTTCTTGTGGAACAACATAAGTTGGATTAAAATTGTTTTCAATATCAATTGGATCTCCTTTTCTAGGCAATTCTCGGATATGTCCGTAACAAGATTTTACAACAAAATCACTTCCTAAAAAACCTTCAATGGTTTTGGCTTTTGCCGGGGACTCTACTATTACTAAATTATTCATTTAAATCTTTTTTTTACGCTAATAAAGGAATGCAAAGAAATAAAAATATACTTGATTGAACAATTCACGATAAGAAATGATGAACTTTTTTTTAGAAGTAAGTACATTAATTTATCAATAATTAACACTGTCATAATGGCAGTTAACAGATTTGAATTATCTTTGAATAATATTTGCCGAAAATGGAAAAGATTATTTTAGAAGAAAAACAAGGAAATCCAACTTTTAAAGTCAGTTTAAAGAACAACTTAAAAAAACTCTACTTAGAAAGTTATGGATGTGCAATGAATTTTTCTGATAGCGAAATTGTTGCATCAATTCTAGACAAAAACGGCTACAAAACAACTAGAGACCTTGGTGAATCTGACTTAATTCTTCTAAACACATGTTCTATTCGAGAAAAAGCTGAATTTACAGTTAGAAATAGATTAAAATCTTTCAAAAAGCTTAAAAAACAAAACCCAAAATTAATTGTTGGAGTACTTGGCTGCATGGCCGAAAGGATGAAGGAGTCTTTACTAGAAGAAGAAAAATTGGTAGACTTGGTAGTTGGACCAGATGCTTATCGTGATTTACCAAGCCTTTTACAAGAAGTTGAGGGTGGACAAAAAAGTGTAAATGTATTATTATCTAGAGAAGAAACTTATGCAGATATAAGTCCTGTTAGACTAGACAGCAAAGGGATTTCCGGATTTATTTCTATAATGAGAGGATGTGACAATATGTGTTCTTTTTGTGTAGTTCCCTTTACAAGAGGCAGAGAAAGAAGTAGAAGTCCACTTACGATTGTCGCCGAAGCAAAAGATTTATATCTAAAAGGTTATAAAGAAGTTATCCTATTAGGGCAAAACGTAGATAGTTATAGATGGAACATTAACAAAAAAGAGGAGGTAATTGACGAAAATATTCCAACTACCAACTTTTCAGAACTTTTGGAAAAAGTAGCTCTGGTTGCTAAAGACCTAAGAGTTAGGTTTTCCACCTCTCATCCAAAAGATATGACAGATGATGTTGTTCATGTAATGAAAAAATACAGAAACATATGTAACTACATCCACTTACCAGTTCAATCTGGTAGTTCCAAAATTCTTAAAAAAATGAATCGGGGATATACCAAGGAATGGTATTTAAAAAGAATTCATTCAATTAGAGAAATAATTCCAGATTGTGCAATTTCTACGGATATAATTACGGGTTTTTGTGATGAATCTGAAGAAGATTTTAAAGAGACTTTAGATCTCATGAAAAAAGTTGAATTTAATTTTTCTTACATGTTTTTTTACTCCGAGAGACCAAAAACTCTTGCAGAAAGAAAGTTTGAAGACAATATACCTTTAGAAATTAAAAAGTCAAGACTTCAAAAAGTAATTGATCTTCAAAAAGAACATTCTATAAAAAATAATCAATCATCCGTTGGTAAAATAATGGAAGTTTTAGTGGAGGGTCCTTCAAAAAAATCAGCTCTAGAATACTGTGGAAGAAATGACGAAAATTACAAAGTTGTTTTCCCAAAAGAAAATTGTAAAGAAGGAGATTATGTAAATGTGCTTATTGAGAAATTTACATCTGCAACATTAATTGGTAAAATTATTTAAAAATGAATTTACAGACTGTTAAAAATAGATTTGGAATTATTGGCAACTCTGAGCAATTAAATAGAGCTTTGGATGTAGCTGTTCAAGTTGCACCAACCGATATTACTGTTTTAATAACCGGTGAAAGTGGTACTGGGAAAGAAAATATGCCAAAAATTATCCATCATTATAGTTCAAGAAAACATCATGAATATATAGCTGTGAACTGCGGAGCAATTCCGGAAGGAACCATAGATTCTGAATTGTTTGGCCATGAAAAAGGAGCATTTACTGGTGCTACTGACAGTAGAAAAGGATACTTTGAGGTTGCAGACGGAGGCACTATTTTTTTAGATGAAGTTGCTGAACTTCCACTTCCTACTCAAGTTAGACTTTTAAGAGTTCTAGAGACAGGAGAATATATTAAAGTTGGCGCTTCTAAAGTTAAAAAAACAGATGTAAGAATTATTGCTGCAACTAATGAAAATGTTCAAAAAGCTATTCAAAAAGGAAAGTTTAGAGAAGACTTGTTTTACAGGCTAAGCACAGTTCCTATTTCTTTAGAACCGCTAAGAGAAAGAAAAAATGACATTCATTTACTATTTAGAAAGTTCTCTGCTGATTTTGCTGAGAAATATAGAATGCCTGGAATTAGACTAAATCCAAAGGCAGTGGAAATACTTGAGAAATATTCATGGCCTGGAAACATAAGGCAGCTTAAAAATGTTGCTGAACAGATTTCAGTAATTGAAAAACCTAGAAATATTGATGAACTTATTTTATCCAAATATCTTCCAGATATTGATTCTAGTAGAAATCTTCCAATGGTTATTGATGGCAAAAAAGAGAGTGATCAATTTTCCGAAAGAGATATATTATATAAAGTGCTTTTTGAAATGAAACAAGATGTCACGGAAATGAAAAGAGTTATTGTAGACCTTCTTAATAATAACAATTTGTCTACTAACGAAAAAACCGCGTTGATTACTAAATTAAGTGATCCTTCGACATTTGATGGGGATACTAAATTTGATGAACAAGCCAATAGTGCTGTTTCATTACAAGAAGAAAATATTAGTCAAGAGCAACCATCCTACAATATTTCCTTCCAAGAGAGTGTTGAAATTGAAGAATCTTTATCCCTAGAAGAAAGAGAGAAAGAACTTATTCAAAAAGCGCTTAAAAAGCACAATGGCCGAAGAAAAAATGCAGCAAAAGAACTTGGTATTTCTGAGAGGACTCTTTATAGAAAGATTAAAGAATTTGAAATTTTAAAATAGGTGAATAAACTAAAAATAATATTTGCAAGTATAATCTTAACTGGATGTGCACTTCCTCAATTTAGTTTTAAATCTGGCGGTTCGGAAACAAAAGAAATTGACGCGAAAACAGTACAAGTAGATTATTTTGACAACAAAAGTGCTATTGGAGGTTCTTTTCTTGGAGCATCCTTTACTGAAAGCTTAAGGGATATTATGCAATCTCAAACAAAGCTTAATTTAGTAGCAGAAAATGGAGACTTGCAAATTAGTGGAGTAATAAGAAATTATATTATTAGTCCTGTGAATATTCAAGCAGGTAGTGAAAGTGCAGCCCAAAATAGACTCAAAATGTCCATAAATGTAAATACATATTACAATAAAAACGATTCTATTGGACTTAACAATAGTGCTTTTAGTGCTTTTGTTGATTATGACGCTACATCGGATTTTAGTTCGATAGAAGAAGAATTGGTTGAAAACTTAAATTATCAAATTACTCAAGATGTTTTCGATAAAATATTTGGTGGAGAATGGTAGAATATCCACTAAAAAACATAAAAGAATTAGTCGAGAGTCCAGAGAAGGTATCTGATAAAGAATTGGAGTTTTTTTTCGAACTAACTGTAAAATATCCATTTTCTGGGATATGCTTTATGTTTTTATCTAAAATACTAAATCATCAAAAAAGAATTGGTTTCGAACAATCACTAAACAGTACAGCGCTAAGAATAGGGGACAGATCCCTTTTATACGATAGAGTTCATGGTTCCAAAAAAATTAAAGAGGATAAAAAAAATGATTTTAAACAAGAAAAAAACAACGATTTAAATGTTTTAGAAAAAAATATTTATGGGAGTTTAATTCAAAACCAACTAATTAACGAATTGGAAAATCAAGAAGAGGTTTTCCCTATAAAGAAAGAGACTGAAACACAAAAAAAAGAAACCATGCCGCTGGATGAATGGTTACTTATTAGTACAGACCAAAAGCCTATTTCTAGAGAAAAAGAGATTGATGGCATCATAAAGAATCTTAACGATAGAAAAATTTCTACAGAAAAAAAGAACTTCTATTCTGCTTCTAATGCTGCTAAGAATAGCTTAAAAGATAGCCACGAGATGAATACTGAAACATTGGCTGAAATCTATGTGAAGCAGGGTAATTACCCTAAGGCAATTGAAATCTATGAGCAATTGATGTTGTCTAATCCAGAAAAAAAACTTTTCTTTGCAAGCCGAATTAAGTACATTAAATTAAAAACACAACCATAATATGGGAACTTTATTAATGATTTTATCAACTATTACAGCAATTTTGCTGATTGTAATAGTTTTACTTCAAAACTCAAAAGGTGGAGGGTTAGACTCTTCATTCGGAAATGTTAACCAACTAGGTGGAGTTGCACAGTCCACAGAAACTATTGAAAAAGCTACCTGGACCCTAGCAGCAGTTATGGGATTTTTAAGTTTACTGGCTGCGTTCAACTTTGGCGGAGGTAATAATGAAATTTCAACTGACATTGATAAAAATGAAGGAATAAGCCTACCATCTAACAATGACCCAATAAATATTCCAACTGATTTACCTAATTAATGTCAGGATGTCATTTTCTGGCCTTTGAATGGTCAAATTGTCAACTTTCTAACAACTAACATCTAATGGCACAAAATGTGCCTATCATTTAATATAATACTTAAAATAATAAACAATGTCTATAAATGTAAAACCACTAGCGGATAGGGTGATTATTGAGCCATCTGCTGCTGAGGAAACTACTTCAGGAGGAATAATAATTCCTGACACAGCAAA
>CAJIYZ010000094.1 GCA_905181675.1 Bacteroidetes bacterium MED-G20 | reverse complement strand
TGTATTATAAGAGGTGTTAGCTTTAATATCATCACCAATTCTAAAGTAGCTCAAATAAAATCAGATATTGCTAATCCCGAAGTCAATCAAGAAATTGTAAGGCTAGAGAAAGCCCCTAAAATTGCCGTTTACACCCCTAAGGGTAAACAACCATGGGACGATGCTGTAACTCTTGTACTTTCTTATGCCGAAATCCCCTATGAGGAGATTTACGATAAAGAAATTATAAAAAACGAATTATTTAAATACGAATGGCTCCATCTACACCACGAAGATTTTACTGGCCAATATGGTAAATTCTACAGAAACTATAGGAATGCAGCTTGGTATATACAACAACAAAAAGTTGCTGAATTAAGTGCTAAAGAATTAGGATTTAATAAAGTTTCTGAGCTTAAACTACAAGTTGGAAAATCTATTAAAGAATTTATTGCTGGTGGCGGTTTTTTATTCACTATGTGTTCTGGTACAGACTCTTACGACATTGCTATGTCAGCTGAAAGTACAGATATTTGCGAATACATGTTTGACGGTGACAAAGCAGATCCAAGTGCTCAATCCAAACTTGAGTACAACAATACCTTGGCGTTTAAAGATTTCAAACTTAAATCCAATCCCATGGAATATGAGTTTTCGGATATTGATGGAACTATGTTACATAAACTTCCAGAAAATCAAGACTTATTTACCTTATTTGATTTTTCTGCAAAGTGGGATATAGTACCTACCCTACTTTGCCAAAATCATACAAGAATAATAAAAGGATTTATGGGACAAACTACAGATTTCAAATCCAGCTTGATTAAGTCTAATGTTTTGGTAATGGGAGAATCCAAAGTTTTTGGCACGGCAAGATACATTCATGGTGAATATGGAAAAGGACAATGGACGTTTTATGGAGGTCATGATCCAGAAGATTATAGACACTATGTAAACGACCCTCCTACAGATCTAAATCTATATCCAAATTCTCCTGGGTATAGACTTATATTAAATAATATTCTTTTTCCAGCAGCAAAAAAGAAAAAGCAAAAAACCTAACTTATCTAATTAGTGTTATTTGTCCCTTTCTATGAAAATACTTTCCAGCTGTATTTTTAAACTCAACTTGGTACAGATAGACTCCCATGGAAGCATAATTATTAGAATTCATAACACTACCGTCCCAAACTTGATCTATATTATCCAATAGTGCTATTAATACTCCATGTCTATTATATATAGAAACTTTATAATCACTAAAGTCTATCATCTTAATAATTGGTTTCCAATAATTAACAACACCATTTAAATCTAAAGCGTTTGGAATAAAAACAATTGGTTCGTTTTGTAAACACTTAATATTGGAGGTGCTAATTCCCGAAAATCCCAAATTTGATTGGTTTTCTATTGCTGAAATTTGGTAACAAATCTTACCATCAAATAAAGGCTCTAAAAAATTAGTAAAATCGTGTAAATAATTAAGCCCTGTATCTGAAATAATGAGTAATTCAAAATTTGGATTTAAATTATTTGATGAAAACAATTCATATTTCTCCACCCCGTTTTGCCAGTTTTGATAAGGGTTCCAAACCAAATTATTCATTAAATAATCTTCTGAATTACCATCCAGAAAAATTGATTGACCCAAATTTGAAAAAGCAACTTCATTAAGACAGGAATCTGTTACCGACATTTGATATAAATAAGACCTTTCGTTAGGATATACATCTAAATCATAATATGTAAAGGGGAAAATAGGATTTAATTCGGAATCAATCATTTCAAAACTTATCCCATTATCTATAGATT
Source organism: Bacteroidetes bacterium MED-G20 (assembly GCA_905181675.1). Classification (GTDB taxonomy): domain Bacteria; phylum Bacteroidota; class Bacteroidia; order Flavobacteriales_D; family Parvicellaceae; genus MED-G20. The sequence goes on along the minus strand of CAJIYZ010000094.1, from coordinate 2,559 downwards.
TATAAATATTTAAACTTTTAATTCCTATGCCATTGTCTCCAATATATTTTACAAAAATTGTATCGTTATGTACTTGAACTTCTGAAATATAGGACGATTGAGGAATTGGAGGTTGATTGGCATAGAACTCAACAATATTTGAAAGAGAGCTAATTGCCAAGGAATCTGACTGAGCAACTACAATAAAACTGTAATTCATATTTCCTTGTTGGATTACATAAGAGTAGTTCAAAGAATTAGTAGAGTCTAATAATTGCCAATTTAAATTGGTATCGTTCTTGTAAAATATCTTGTAACTTGAAACTCCGGTAGGCCAATTGATATAATCATTGAAGCTTAAAGAAACCTCGCCCGTACATTGTTCGTATTGTTGATTTAACAAAATATTATTGTGTTCATCCCCAGCAGAAGAGGTATTAAATTGTGGTGGATTTCCAGAACTACAACTATCCATGGCTGCAATTGAATACTTAACAATATCATTTTGAAAGGTAGCTGTTGCTGTATCATAAAAAGAAGTATTCTGTATGCCAAATATGGTGTCTAAAGGATTCCAAGCCCCATTTGAAAATTTAAAAACTATATAAGCCGTCACATCTTGTGCAATACTTGGATTCCAGTTAATAAAGATTTGATTATTGGAGGTGTCTTGACTTACCAAATTAATTACTGGAGCATCTGGCGCTTGCTGATCTTCAATAAACCCGCCATCTAAATTTGAAATGAAGTCACAACTATTGGATGTTAGCTTTACTCTATAGTTCAGCCAGGAGGAGCATACACTAATATTGTCTGTATAATTAAGGGAGTCTATTGGAAGAGTTACCACCTGATTCCAAATGGCGGAGGTTGGTGGGTTTGAGGGAGAAGAATTCTCTATGACATACTGACTATTGGATGGTATAAAATTCACTGGAATTGGATGATTCCAAGATAAAGAAACTCGACCGTCAAATAAATTAACCAAATCAAAAAATATTGAAGATATAGTATCGCTAAAATAGAAATTGGCACCTGAAGAACCATATAGACTTTTAATGAAGTAAGAAGATGAATTATTACCTGCAAAATAATTTTGAAAAGTAAAAGTATTAATTAAAGGATTGGATTCAGAACCAATTAAGACAAAGCCACCACCAGTATCAGCATAAAATTGGTGTTCGAAAAGATTAGCATTTGTAATATTTAAGGTATCCCAGACAACAGAAACCTCTCCAATTTCATCGACTTGGACGCAAAAACAAGGGGAATTGCACTGTGAATAAGAGGTTTTTAAAGAAAATAATAACCCAAAACAAATCAAAAAATAGTATGTAAAATTATTGTGGATATTTAAAAATTTATTCATTCAATTAAAACGTAAAGATAAACCTAAAGTTGTATTTGGTAATAAAATTTAGAAATTGAATTTATTGGCAATTGACATTTGAGACTTAATACCATTAAATTCAGAAATGATTTGGTGGATAATCTCTTTTGCGGTAAAGACTTTATTTATTTGTGAAGATGCTTGTCCAATTTCTAATTCTCCAGATTCTAAATCTCCCTCAAACATTCCTAATTTTGCACGTCCTCTACCTAATTTACTCAATAGCTTTTCTTTAGTTGGGTTAGTTTTATAAAGCTCAACAACTTCTTGATAGAATTTATTTTTCATCATTCTTACAGGTGTTATTTCTTTTAAAGTAAGACTAGTGTCTCCTTCTTTTGCTTTTAAAACCATGTTTTTAAAATTTTCATGAGCTGAAGATTCTTTACATGCAACAAATCTGGTTCCCATTTGTACTCCATCAGCACCAAGAATCATTGCTGCCAACATACTTTTTCCATCAATTATTCCACCAGCTGCAATAAGAGGAACTTTTACAGCATTGACAACATCTGGAATTAAACACATTGTGGTTGTTTCTTCTCTTCCATTGTGACCACCAGCTTCAAAACCTTCCGCTACAATAGCATCAACTCCACAAGATTCTGCTTTGAGAGCAAATTTCACACTAGACACAACATGAACTACTTTAATTTTTTTTTGTTTTAGTTGTTTAGTCCAAGTACTTGGATTTCCAGCAGAAGTAAAAACTATGGGTACTTTTAAATCAATAACAGATTTAATGTGCTCTTCAATATTCGGATATAACAAAGGAACGTTAACCGCAAAAGGTTTGTTGGTAGAATTTTTACATTTTAAAATGTTTTCTCTAAGAATATCTGGATACATAGAACCTGAACCGATTATTCCAAGACCTCCTGAGTTACTAACAGCACTAGCTAATTCCCATCCACTACACCATATCATTCCAGCTTGAATAATTGGGTACTTAATTTTAAATAGTTTGGATATTTTGTTTTTAGTCAAAAAAGAATTATAATAGGTAAAATTAATAATAAAACAATTGTCATGAAAAAAATTATTTCTTTAGTCTCAAGCATTTTAATTGCATTTATATTTTACGGACAAACAAAAAATCCATCTGTAGACTTTTCAGAAGAAAATGGGACCTTATATTCTTCTTTAAATCAACAAGGACAAATATTTTTCAATCCTTATTATGGTCTTTC
>CAJIYZ010000093.1 GCA_905181675.1 Bacteroidetes bacterium MED-G20 | reverse complement strand
ACCAAGTTTGAATTATTGATTTTACGGAATAAGGTATAGAGTCTCTCAAAAAGTTCATTTTACTATCTTTTGGAATTGCAATCACTTTATGATCTTCCTCTCCACCATCCAATAATTTAAGAATACCTATTGGATTTATTATTACTCTTTCTCCTTGTTTGATAGATTCAGAAATAATTAAAACGTCTAATGCGTCTCCGTCTCCACCAATTTTAGGATCCATATATGTGTTATTGATAAATCCGTAATTGCCAGGATATGGAAGATAATTTATTGTGCGTTCCAAACCATTAATAATTTCAACTTCAAAAGTTTTTGAAGTATAGTTATATTCAAATTTTTTATTGGTACCCGCTGGAATTTCTACTACAGCCGAGTAGTAATTACCATCATTGATGATTTCTTTTTCAATAGATGAACAGCTAGAAAATAATAAGAATAATATAAAAATTACACTATAGTTTTTCACTAATTCAATCTCTATTATAAAATATGGTTACCGCTGCAGTATCCTTTAAAAAATCAATCTTTTCAATTTTAACTTCGTGAATTGGAAGTCCAGTCCTTGCTTTTAAATCTTGAATCATTTCTTCTTTGTTCTCAGGTTTTATAAGGTCAATTTTTTCATATATAATGCTCTTGGTTTCCTCCAAAGTCTGGAACCACAATCTGTCAATTAAGTAGGTAATAAGTGTAATTAATCCATTGGTAAATAAAACCTCGAAAATACTTACCGACTTATTAGAAAGTGCGTTTATCATGGATATACCAATAACAATAAATAAATAAGTCATTTGCCTTATAGGAATGGCTTCAGTTCTGTACCTGAGAATTCCAAAAACTGCAAATAATCCTAGAGCAAAACCCATTTCCATTGGAACTTTTCTAAGTAGAAAACAAATGAAAAAAGTTAGGATGTTGAACATTATGTATGTGAATACATAATCTTTGTCGTCTTTAACTCTGTAGTAAACGAGTCTAACAATTATGATTAAAAAAATGAAGTTTATTCCAAATTTGAATAACAACTTTGAAAAATCTTCTAAATCAAAAAAATCAATTCCATACAATTCCATTCTTGCTTATTTTATTAATGAATAATAGTTTTCTTTTAAAATTATTGTATTTCAAATTTGGATTTAAAATACAAGATCCAATAGTATACTTACTAAATCTAGTGGGTCTAATACGTTTAAGTTTTAATATTGAGAGTATTTCAGATTTTCTATTTCCTTTTTCTCTTTTCACTTCAATTATACAAATATTTTCTAATTCTTTTTTTGAATTTTCAGCACTAAATTTCAAGTTAAAATCAATAGTAACACGTTCTTTTGTCTGAAAGTTTACTAAGGTAATTCTATCAAAATTATTTTTAATTTTTATTTCAAATTCCTTAAAGGAGTAAGGCGTTTGCTCCTCTAAAAATTTGGTATTTTTTTTGTTCAAATCTTTTTCTCTAAAAGGAACACTAATTCTGGTTTTTTTAGTGACCCCTTTATTGGACTTAAATTTAACTTCTAAAAAAGTTTTCTTAGAGGCTACGTAGTCTCTAAATCTAATTTTATATCTGTTTAATTTCCCGTTTTGATGATTTTTAAACAATATTTTATTATCGTTGTCAAAATATTCTGTTTGATAATTGAAAAGTCTTTTTCCATCAATTTCTAAGCAGAAATATTTATCTCTAATTTTTGATAAAACATCTAGAGTGTCTTCAAGAGAAACTGTAAATTTTTCATCTACTCTTTCCATTAAAGCAACTTCATCCATACCCTCTAGACTTATAGGTTTGAAATTTATTAATGTGGATTGGATGTCAGACATTTAAAATTTTACGATTTATCAATTCTTTTTGAATGTGGCTTTGCCATATTTTTTACCATAAAGATAATCTATTACATTGTTTTGAAAAACTTTAATTCTCTCACCATTAATAGTTAGCTTAGATTTTTGCTCTATAAGATGATCTACAGAACAATTGGTAATTTTATCATTACTTGAATAAATCTCTCCAGGACCAAATTCCCCCTTTTTTTGAAAAGCACAATAACCAATCTCACAATCCAATAATTTATTTTCTATAGATTCTACAACTGATAAATCTTTAGAAATAATTCCCATAGAAGAATTTTTGATACTACATTTAATAGCCTTTAAATTGCTTTCTTCACCAGCACTTATCGCTTTATCTTTAATATTTAAAAATTTACTCTCTGATATCTCTAGGTTTCCACCTGAAATATCCACTCCATCATTTCCACAATTTATAAAACTGCAGTTTTTCATAAATCCATTACAAAAATCAGCATCTAATGCATCTGAAAATGTATTTTCAATTTTCATACGATCAATATAAAAGTTTGTTCTGAAAAGATTGACTGCATCCTCACTTTTTAAGTTGCTAAAAACACTATTTTCAATACTTACTCCCCCACCATATATTGTAAATGCACTAGGAAGAATTTGGTTGTTGTATTTCAAAGTGTCGTACAATGAAAATTGATTTGAAAACTCCAAGAAGTTAATCTTACTTGAATCGTTAATTTGTATAATATGAAGACCTTGTCCTGAGCTGTCAGAGGATTTTATTTTCACCATTTCTGCTTTCTCCCCATTTATGGTAAATGAACTGTAGGATAGAATAGAACCAGAATTTATTAAATCAATTGTTTCTCCACCTTTTAAAATAACATTGTGCCCCTTTGGAATTATAATCTTTTCATTAATCAAAGTGTTTTTATTTTTTAAAACAAGCGTATTGGAATCTTCTAAATATTTAAAAAAACTTAAGAAATCTAAAGATATTTCTGGGCTATGTATCTCTAGATCTTTTAATGAAAGACCATTCACTAAAACCCCCGAAAAAATTGGCTCTAATTTATAAGTTACAGGATTTAAGTAATAATAATTTGGAGTAATATTTTTAAAATATTTTTTAGCAACTTTTTGAAATTTTGTCCAATTTGTAGCACTAAAATACTTAGTATTTAGTTTGTTAGAATCAATTAATTCCACAATTGACCCTATAAAGTCTTGGTTAATTTTCTCGCCTTTTATGGACTCTATAATTGTAGAACTGGCAAACTCTATTTTTAATATCACCCCTTCTCTTTTTGAGTTGGATTCAATAAGTCTTTTACCAATTTCTTCTTGAAATAAATAATCTTTATCCTCTATTGTAACTAACTTCGAAATTAATCCAATTAGATGGTTAGATTTCAGATCTTCATTAAAAGCAATAATTGACTTGGCAAGTTCTAAATCCTCGCTATTTTTAATTTGATATAATCTAAACTTCTTTTTTCTGTATACTCTTTTACCATTTTTACATTGTATGGAAATAAATTTTCGAGTCTTGATGACATTTACTTTTACCGTATCGCTTTCTATATAGAAATTAATTTGCTCATTATTTTTAATATCTGATAATGGTTTTTCAAATTGAAAAATAGCTATATCATCCTCTTTCTTTCCCTCACAAGAGCTTAAAGAAAAAGCTATTAAAATAAATAGAATATGTTTATGGGTCATTTAATTTTAAGTAATAGATATTGTTTATTCAAACAAAAGTTCACAAATGTAAAATTATTTGGATATTAATTTCAGACTAGATATGTCTATTTGATACAAATCTGCATCACCCATATTATCAATATTGTAATACCCTCCTACATAAGCTGTATTGCCATCTTTAGAAACACATATTGTTTTTTCTTCCATGTGGGTATTAATAGGTGTCCCTAAATTAACTGGCTTGCTCCAATTATCATGTCCACCGGTACAGTAATATATGTCATAACTCCCAATGCTTTCTTTTCTGCCATTTGATGTAAAAAAAAGTAAATCGCCACTTGGATGAATAAATACACATTTTTCATCTCCTGAAGTATTAATTTCGTCTCCTAAATGATTAGGCTCAGAGTAAGTTTTCCCTGTTTTTTTTACATAATATATATCTGTTTTGCCTAGACCAGAAGGCCTTTCCGATACAAAATATATGTAAGATTCATCTTCTGTTATGCTAGCAGAACTTTCAAAGTAAGAACTGTTTATTTTATTACTTATTTTTTTGTCTTTATTCAAAATTGGTTTCGGGGTAGCCCAACTACCAGATTTTGTATATGCAGCCTCGTATATGTCTCCACTTCTTGTTAAATACGGAATATTTCTGTAAATAATTATTGAATTATCAGCCTTGAAACTTAAAGATGCGTCGTGAAAATCTGTGTTAATTCTTCCTAACTTATTTGAAGGTGTTAACCACTTTCTTCCAACACTATCCCATTTGGATAAATAAATATCAGAAAAATACTGATGGTCAAAAAATTGGTCAACATTTCCTCCTTTGGTATCTGCCCTTCTAGAAGTGAACATTAAATATTTTCCATTATTGCTTATGGAAGGAGCAAAATCAGAACCCTTAGAATTTAGAGTAGAACCCATATTTGAAATAATTATTTCTTTATTCATGTTGAGCATTTCTTTTTCAGCAAAAGCCAACTGATTAAGTTTTAAATCTACTGAGAAGTCCTTTATTTTTTGTTTGGAATTTATTTCAGAAATAAATTTTTCATAATTATTTCTTGATTTATTTAATTCTCCTAACCTAAAGTAAATTTCTCCCATCAAATAATGTAAATCTTCGTCTGCTTTTGGATTGTTCTTTTCTGCTATTTCTGCATGGTATTTTGACTGATTGTAATTGTGTAATTTGTAATAACATCTTGCAATTCCAAAATGCGCTTTGGCATTTGAGGGGTTTAATGCAATAATTTCCTTGTAATTTAAAAGTGCAGTTTTAATATTTCCTTGTAAAAAAAGTTGTTTGGTTTCGGTAAGTTTTATTTGAGATTTAGTTTTATTTAAAAGACCATCTTCCTGTGATAAACCTAGTTTTATATTGCATATAATAAGCCCTAATAAAATTATTTTAAAGATGAATTTTTGGTGTTTCATAAGGAATTTTTGTTTTCTAAAATTAAATAAATATAATGGTATTGCCATAATTTTAGTTTACTAACCACCATATTATTAAATTTACAATATTAAAATTTAAATATGTCCAATTATTCATTGAATGCCATTAGCCCTATTGATGGAAGATACTTTAGTAAAACAAAGGTTCTTAGTAATTATTTTTCAGAATCTTCTTTAATTCGCTACAGAGTAAAAGTTGAAATTGAATACTTTATATCCTTGTGTGAATTGCCATTAGCTCAACTAAATAATTTTAATAGTGACCTTTTTATAACATTAAGATCCTACTATATCGATTTTTCAGAAAGTGATGCCCAAAGAGTAAAAGATATTGAAGCAATTACCAACCACGATGTAAAAGCAGTTGAGTATTTTATTAAGGAGAAAATGGAGAAAGATAGTATTGGTAATGCTAAGGAGTTTGTGCATTTTGGTCTCACTTCTCAAGATATTAATAATACTGCCATTCCAATAGCTATAAAGGATGCATTGGATGAGGTTTATTTACCATTACTAAAAAGTTTGGTTAAGGATTTAGAAATCCTTTCTAAGCAATGGTCTTTGGTTCCAATGTTAGCTAAAACCCATGGTCAGCCTGCATCTCCAACCAAACTTGGCAAAGAGTTTTATGTTTTTGTAGAAAGATTGAACCATCAATTAATAGATTTGAAAGCAATAACTCATGCTGGTAAATTCGGCGGGGCAACTGGTAATTTTAATGCCCATCATGTTGCTTATCCGTCTATAGATTGGAAAAAATTTGCCAATAATTTTTTATCAGATAAATTAAAATTAGTTAGATCTCAAACAACAACACAAATTGAACATTACGATCATATGGCTTCTTTGTTTGATGTCCTTAAAAGAATCAATACCATAATATTGGATTTAAATAGAGATATGTGGACCTATATTTCTATGGATTACTTCAAGCAGAAAATAAAAAAAGGAGAAATAGGATCCTCAGCAATGCCCCACAAGGTAAATCCTATAGATTTTGAAAATTCTGAAGGCAATATAGGTATTGCCAATGCGATTTTAGAACATTTAAGTGCCAAGCTTCCTGTGAGTAGGTTACAAAGAGATTTAACAGATAGTACAGTTCTTAGAAACGTTGGTGTCCCTTTTTCACATGGCTTAATAGCCATTTTATCTACTCAAAAAGGACTAAATAAACTTCTTTTAAATAACGATGCTATTGAAAAAGATTTAGAAAATAATTGGGCCGTAGTTGCTGAAGCAATTCAAACCATTTTGCGAAGGGAAGGAGTTGCTAATCCTTATGAATTATTGAAGGACTTAACAAGGAAAAATGAGAAAATAACCGAAAAATCAATGAAGGATTTTATTAATAAATTGGATGTATCTGAAGAACTCAAGATAGAATTACATCTTATAACTCCTTTCACCTACACTGGGATATAAACAATTTGGTTGTTTTAAAGTTTCATTAGGGTTACTGCAGCAATACAAGCTGTTTCAGTCCTTAATCTATTATTACCCAAACTTACCATTTTGAAATTGTTCTCTTTGGCAAGTTCTATCTCATTTGAAGTGAAGTCTCCTTCTGGACCAATTATTATCATTTGTGTTTCTATACTATTGGTAATTGTTCTTAATTCTATTTTTTCTTGGTCTTTACAGTGAGCGATAAACTTTAATTCAGCCGAACCTAATTTTTCAACAAAGTCGTTAAATTTTTCAGTAGGATGAATTGTAGGTATCCAAAATCTTTTAGATTGTTTAACAGAAGAAACTAAAATCTTTTCAAATCTTTCTGTTTTCCATTTTCTTCTCTCTGAATTCTGAGAAATAATAGGATAAAAATCTGTCACACCAATTTCGGTTGCTTTCTCTATTATTAATGAATTTCTATCGTTACTTTTCGTTGG
>CAJIYZ010000092.1 GCA_905181675.1 Bacteroidetes bacterium MED-G20 | reverse complement strand
GACTGGAGTATTGGCACCTGATTCAATTTCAAGCTTTACACTACCCTCATTAATCGGGTTAAGTTCTGGAAAAAAGGAAATTCAAGTATTGGCCAACTTATCCACTGGTTTGGATGAGTATGATTATTTCAATAATAGCACCATTATAAGATTTTCAATCATTAAAGAAATAGCAAGCCTTCCGTTTATCGAAGATTTCGAAAATGGAATTAATGACACTGCATGGATTATTAAAAATATAGACCTTGATAAAACATGGGGAATTGACTCTACAGGTGGCTTACCATGGAGTAATCAATCAGCCTCAATCAAGCTTTTTTCTTATGCTCCTAGAAATAACCAAAAAGATGGTCTTATTTCACCTAAAATAAGCCTAACAGCGTCAAACGATTTATTTTTAACATTTGATATTTCCTATCAAAAGAGAAGTGCATCTAATTTTTTAAATGATACACTCAAAGTACTAATTTCTAATAATTGTGGCTTATCTTATGATTATAAAATCTATGAAAAATATGGTTATGACCTTAGCACTTTTGATACATCTTCTTATGATTTCATACCAGAATATTTAACACATTGGAGAAATGACACTGTTAATATTTCTAATTTTCCAAACGAAGATGTGATGATTAAATTTGAAACTACTAACAGAGCTGGCAATAATCTATACTTGGACAATATTAAAGTTTTTGAAGGATTAGTTGCACCACTAATAATAAGAACCTCAGAAATATTAGAGTTTGAATTGTATCCTAATCCAACTGGTTCAAACATTAATATCCATTTTAAAAGATACAATTCCGAAAATTCTTTAGTCACCATATATAACTCATTGGGGGAAGTTATATTATCTTCAAAAATATATAGTCAACAAACATTACTACAAACAGAAAGCTTAAGTCCTGGAATGTATATTATTGAAGTTAATCAGGGTGTGAATAGCACAAAAAAATCATTTGTAAAGTGGGGAGATTAATTGTTTTTTATGATTAATATTTTTCAATATTCAATTAGAATTTTTTTAATAAATCAATGACAAAAACATCTTCAACAAGTAAGATTTAATGAATAAAGAAATTAAAATAAAGCTTGACTATTTAGTAGAAAAATACAATAACTCAAATTTCATAAAGCCAGACCCTATTGGACTTGTCCATGAATTTTCTAATCAAAATGATATTGAAATATTTGGATTAATAATAGCAACTCTATCTTGGGGCAACAGAAAGTCTATAATAAAAAGCGGTGAAAACTTATTGAAAATAATGCACAATGACCCTTACAATTTTGTGGTTAATTTCAATGAAAGTGAGATTGGATTACTAAATGATTTTAAGCATAGGACATTTAATTCTTTTGATCTGCAATTTTTCATTTTAAGACTTCAAAAAATCTACAAAAAATTCAATTCTTTAGAAGAGTTATTTGCACCAGATTTTAAAAAAAATAACAATTCGTTTCAGGCAATTGTGAATTTCAGAAAAGAATTTCTAGGTGAATACCATGAAATAAGAACCAAAAAACATATTGCAAATCCAATTAAAGGATCTGCAGCTAAAAGATTGAATATGTTTTTAAGATGGATGGTAAGAAATGACAATAAAGGGGTAGATTTTGGAATATGGACAAAGATAAGTCCTTCCAAACTGTCTTGTCCTTTAGATATTCATAGTGGAAGGTCCGCTAGAGGATTTAATCTTTTAGAAAGAGAACAAAACGATTGGAAAGCAGTTGAAGAACTAGATATTTCTCTAAGAAAATTAGATTCTAAAGACCCCGTAAAATATGATTTTGCACTTTTTGGATTGGGAATTGAATCCAAAGAGCTTAAAATCTAATTATATTGACTAAATTCGTGCTTTAATGAGCCTATTATATCCTGAATTTCTTTGGGCATTACTTTTGAATATCGTTCCAATATTCATTCACTTGTTCAATTTACAGAAACATGAAACAATCTATTTTTCCGATGTTTCTCTACTTAAATCCATTGAACAAAAGACCAAAAGAAAATCTCAATTAAAAAATATACTATTACTCATTTCAAGAATCCTACTTGTTAGCTTCTTAGTTATTGCATTTTGCTTTCCCTACAAAAAAGGCGACCAGCTAGACACATTTAAAGATTTAAATAAAGTAGGTATTTACATAGACAATTCCTTTTCGATGAGTAGAAACCACCAAAATCAAACGCTTCTTGAATCTGTCAAAGACGATGCAATCAAATTAATTGATAATCTATCTGAGAAAACTAAGTTTGTTTTAACTACCAACAATAAAAAAAACAACAAACAGTATTTTATTAATAACCATGAAATAAAAAGAGAAATAATAAATTTAAAGCCAACTGCTCAAATCCTAACTATTTCTGAAGCATTGGAGATTCAGCACGAACAATTAAATCAAGAAAGCTTGAACTCATTTTGGTTTACAGATCTTCAAGAAAACACTTTGGATTTAGATAAAATTAAAGACAAGAGTAGTATTAAAAACATTAATATACTTCAGTACACATCCTCTTCAAATGAGAATATTTCAATAGATTCTGTTTGGTTTAGTAAAAGCAATAGAAGTATTAATAGCAAGGAAAATTTAAATGTTAAAGTCACCAATCATTCTGATGTTGAAGTTGAGTTTCAAGCTAAATTAAATATTAACAATACAGAAGTTTTAAACCAGACTTTTAAGAAAATAATGCCTAAAGAATCTATAAAAGTAAAATTTGATTATTCAATTACTAAAGAAGGGATTAAATCGGGATTGATTAGCCTCTCTAATCCTCCAAATAACGATTTACTATTTGACGATCAGTATTTCTTTTCTTATCTATTAAATGATGATTTCAAAATAGTAAATATCCATCAAGGAAAAAATAAAGAAAATAAATCTATTGAAACACTTTTTAAATCTGTTGAGAAAACTAATTATAAAAATTTAGATATTAATAATGGATTTACAAACCAAGATTTAAACGCAGAACTTATTATTTTAAATGAATTGAAAAAAATTGATAAAAGAACTATCAATTTGCTTTTAAGCTCCTCAAAAAGAAAAAGCATATTGATTTTCCCTTCGTTAAATGAAAATATAGATTACCAAGACTTATATAAAGTTTTAGGAATTAAAAACTCTGAATTAACCAATTTAAAATTAGATTTAGAAGTCGAATCAATTGATTTAAGTTTTTTTGAAAATATATTTTCTAATTATAATGAGAATTTAGATCTACCCTATTTTAATAGCCATCTTAAAATTCAAAACTTAAATAATCCAATAAATTATTTAAACTTTAGTAATGGAGATCCACTTCTTAGTAGATACTCCTTCAAGAATAACGACTTTTATTTTTTTACTTCTAATTTAAATAGGGATTTTTCTAATCTTAGCCAGCATGCATTATTTGTGCCAATTCTATTGCGTATAAAAGAAAAATCTGCCAATGACATTACTAGTCAAATTTCAATAAACAAATTGGAAGATTTCAATATCAAGGGTATTATTGAACAAAATGGCAAAGTCAAAATCACCAATAACCTAAGCGAGCCTACTTTCTCTTTTTTCCCTTTAATTTCAACTAATTCTGGCAGCTCTTCCCTGTTTATTAAAGAAGAGATTGAAACTACTGGCCATTATTATATATACAACAACGATAGTTTGGTAAATGGTTTTTCTGTAAACAACCCTAAAAGCGAATCAAAGATGGTATTTGCAACTCCAAAAGAGTTTAATTCAGAACTTGATAATTTAGATTTAAATGAGCAAATTCACTATTGGGACATAAAAGAAAGTAAATATCCGAGCATTATTAAAAACAAAAATAATAATTTAGAATATTGGATGTATTTTATTTTTTTAAGTTTAATATGCCTAATTTTAGAAATCATAATAATTAGAAAATCAACGTAATATGTCTTCAATTTTAATTAAAAATGTAAAAATTATAGACCCTAACTCTGAGTTTAATAATTCCAAAAAAGACATTCTTTTAAAAAATGGAATAATTGAAAGGGTTGAAGACACTATTGAAAATAATAATTTTGAAATAATCCAAGAAGATAATCTCCATGTTTGTCCAGGACTCTTTGACTTCTCTGTAGACTTCCCTGAGCCTGGAAATGAACAAAAAGAAACTCTGGTATCTGGTTTATTGTCTTCCAAGTCAGGAGGTTTCACTGGCGTAGGATTACAACCAACTTACCTACCTAGTAGAGATAAAAAAAGCGAAATTCTTTTTTGTATAAATTCAAGCAAGAATCTTGGAATTGATGTAGTTCCTTATGGAGCAATATCTAAAGAGTTAAAAGGAGAACAGTTGGCAGAAATGTTTGACATGTACAAGGCTGGAGCACTTGCATTTACCGACAATATGCGACCAGTTCTCAATAGCGGACTATTTTCAAGAGCTCTGTTATATTCAAAAAACTTTAATGGTTTAATAATTTCTTTTCCTTATGAAAAAAGCATTTCTCCCAACGGAATAATAAACGAAGGCATTGTTTCCACAAAATTAGGAATTGAAGGGATTCCAGATTTATCAGAAGAATTAATGGTTAATAGAGATTTACTAATAAACAAATACCATGATGGAAGATTACACTTCAATATTTTATCTTCTAAAAAGAGCTTAGAACATTTAAAAAATGCAAAAAAAACACAAAGTAACTTAAGCTGTGGAACTTCAATTTTTCATTTATTATTTGACGATGAAATTATTAATGAATTTGACAATAGATTTAAAATACTTCCGCCATTAAGAGCTAAAGAAGATAGAGACGCATTATTAGAGGGAGTTAAAAATGGGACAATAGATGTTATTACTTCCTACCACCAACCCAATGAGAAAGAGACTACTAATGTAGAGTTTAGTTTATCTCCTTTTGGATCCATAAGTACTCAAGTTTGCTTTCCCTTGGCACTAACATATCTAAAAGAATACATTGGAATAGAAAAAATCGTACAATGTATGTCTATCAATCCAAGGACAATTCTTCAATGCGAAGTTCCCATTATTAAAAACGGATACACTACTAATATGACATTATTTAATCCAGACAAGAGGTGGATTTATGACAAATCCAACAACACATCCATGAGTGAAAACACTGGTTTATTTGGCACTGAGCTTAATGGATTTGTCTATGGAACTATACATGGAAGTAATTATCATAAAAATCTATTAAAATAATAAATAATATTCTACATTTGCAGTGGGCAAGTCTCATACGACCAGCTCCTGTTGAATCCCCCAGGATGGGAACATAGCAAGGGTAAACGGTTGTAGCGGTGCGATATGAGTAGCTTGCCCTTTTTTTTGTATCTTATTAGACTATTGTGTCTATAGAAATAAAAGAAATAAAAAAATTAAATCCACTTCAATTATCTCAATGCATTGAAATATCCGATAATTTGTTCGGGAAAGGTTACCATTCCATAAAATATTTTTCAAGAAAAGATATTGTTAAAATATTAGCTTTAAAAAAAAACAAGATTATAGGTTTTTTTATTGGCAAAAATGAAGTCAAAAACTTTGTTATAGACTGTATTGCTATTAGAAAAAGTTGGCAAAGAAAAAATATTGGCACAAAACTTACCATTTTCTATTTTAAAAAATTTCTTAGTTCTAAAGACAAAGTCATTGCCTATGCATGGAAAATTAAAAATAAGATGCCAGCTGGAAAAATCAACTATAAGTTTGGACTAAAGCCTGTGAAGAATTTAGGTAGAATATGGAAGGATAACTGCAATGTTTCTTTTAAATGTACTAGCTATAAAAACACATGTATTTGTGAATGTGTTAAATTTTCAAATTAATTGTTAGCAATTACTTAAAAAATTCCTTAAGGCACTTTTTAATTATTCTTACTTTCACAAAATAACAATTTAAAAAAACCAAAAAATGAAATTTTTTATTGACACAGCAAACCTAGAGATGATACAAGAAGCCCAAGATTTGGGAATATTAGATGGTGTAACAACCAATCCATCTCTTATGGCAAAGGAAGGAATTTCAGGTTCAGAAAATATAGTTGACCATTATAAAAAAATATGTGAAATTGTAGATGGAGATGTAAGTGCGGAAGTGATTTCAACAGATTTTGATGGAATGGTAAAAGAAGGGGAAGCATTGGCTAGGCTTCATTCAAACATTGTTGTCAAAGTACCTATTATTAAAGATGGCATTAAGGCCATTAAATACTTTTCAGACCAGGGTATTAAAACCAATTGCACATTGATATTTTCTGCAGGACAAGCATTGCTTGCAGCAAAAGCAGGTGCTACTTACGTTTCTCCATTTATTGGCAGACTAGACGATGTGAGTACAGATGGTATGGATTTAATAGCTCAAATAAGAGAAATTTACGACAATTACATGTTTGATACTGAAATACTTGCAGCTTCCATAAGACACCCAATGCATATTATACAATGTGCGGAAATTGGCGCAGATGTCATGACTGGTCCACTTAGTGCAATAACCGCGCTTTTAAACCATCCTCTAACCGATATTGGCTTGGCTAAATTTCTATCGGACTTTAAAAAAGTAAATGGATAACCAATTATGCTTATTAACGTTGTTGCTAAAGATCCTGATTTAAGAGTAATTCAAAAAATCATAAAAATTCTAGACAATGACGGTCTTATAGTA
>CAJIYZ010000091.1 GCA_905181675.1 Bacteroidetes bacterium MED-G20 | reverse complement strand
GCGAAGAATTATGGAAGCTTTATACGGAAGAGATTACTCTGAAATGCTGGCTCTTTTAGGTTTTCAAGATCTTCAAAATCAAATAGATAACTCACTTCCGGCAATGCAATTGTTGAGGCTAAATATGTTGGGGAAACATCCAGACGATGCCATGACAGATATTGCCTATGAAAAAGGATATTTCTTCTTAAGAATGCTAGAAGAAAATATGGGAAGAGATAAAATGGATGTTTTCTTAAAAAACTATTTTAACGATCATAAATTTCAAACTATTGTAACAGAAGAATTCTTGTCTTATTTAAAAGAAAACCTTTTAGATGATAATTACAAAGGCTTGAATGTAGAGCAATGGGTTTTTGAATCTGGAATACCAGAAAATTGTCCCAAGGTTAATTCTCTAAGATTTACAAATGCAGAAAGTTCTGTTACAACCTTTTTACAAAGCGGGGCAGAAGCGATAAAAGAAAGTAGTGATTTGTGGTCAACCCATGAATGGCTGCATTTTTTAAAACATGTACCCGATACTCTAACACTAGATCACTTAGCAGGTTTAGACAAAGTATTTAATTTATCGAATAGTGGAAATTCTGAAATACTTGCTGTTTGGTTTTTGCAAAGTATTAAAAACGACTATAGACCAGCTTTTGAAAATTTAGAAAAATTCTTAGTTAAAATTGGTAGAAGAAAGTTTTTACAGCCTCTTTATTTAGAACTTTCAAAAACTAAAGAGCATAAAATTTGGGCTAAAAAAGTTTACCTAAAAGCAAGAAATAATTACCATTATGTGTCGTTTAATACTATTGATGATATATTAAACTAGTTGTTCACTTTTTTAATTATAAAATACTGAATTACAACTATTTAAAATTTTTAATGTTTCTGTCAATTTCTCTATTTATGTCTTTTGTTTTCAGGTCTTCTCTTTTGTCGTAAATCTTCTTTCCTTTTGCTACAGAGATGTTTAATTTGGCCCATCCGTTTTTCCCAATGAACAATTTTGTAGGAACAATGGTTAATCCTTTATTCTTGAGTTTTTTATTAATTTTATTTAACTCAATTTTATTGAGAAGTAGTTTTCTGTCCCTTTTACTTTCGTGATTAAAGTGCCCAGAATTCTCATAGTCGCCCACATACATATTTCTAATAAATAGCTCATTTTTAATCATAACCGCATAGGACTCTGTGATACTAGCCTTGTTATTTCTAATAGACTTTATTTCCGTACCAAAGAGTTGAATTCCAGCAGTGAAATTCTCTATGAATTCAAATTCAAATTTTGCTTTTTTATTTTTTATCTCAACTTTTGAGCTCATCCTACAAAATTAATAATCTTAGCAATCCTTTTCGTATTTTATTTCGATTATAATCAATAAACTATAAATTAGTGAAAAAACCTTGTTATGCGATTTCAACTAATTATTGCAATATTTTTAATGTTTAACTCTGTTAGTACTGTTTTAAATGCTCAATCTTCTAACCTGGACTTAGAGAAAATTATGACAGGAAAAGATTTTATAGGTTATTGGCCAGAGAATCATTCTTGGCTTCCTAATGGTGAAATTGTATTTAATTGGAATCCAGAAAAAAAATTAAAATCAGAATTTTATACTGTAACCAGTAATTCCCCAGAAATTTTAAAGGATGAAGAAATAGCTACTCTACCAAATTGGAATACCATTAGACATTCATCCAATTCTTTTTATGCCTACCTGAAAAATGGTAGAATTTTTAAATGGGATTCAACGAAATTATCTCCCAAAGTAGTTTACCAGACTTACGACTACATACATTCCCCTCAATTGGTAGCAAATCCGCACAAAATTTACTTTGTAAAAGACCAGACATTATGTTCTATAAATACTGACAGTTTTAACTATTGTGAAGTTCTTAAGTTTGAGAAACCCACTGCTAAATCTGATAAGTCAAAACAAGAAACTTATTTAGAAAACCAACAGTTAGAACTTTTTGAATTTCATAAAAGAAGACTTAAAATCAAAAACAATAATGAAGAATTTACTGATCGTGTAAACAAATGGAAAAGAGATCCTATTAAATTTAAAAATGGTAAAATTCAGGATATTTATATTTCTTATGATGAAAAGTCGGTGATTTATATTCATGTTGAGGAAAAAGAGTCTAAAAATACACATGTTGAAAATTATTCTAATAATTCAGGTTGGTCTGCAACTAAAAATGCAAGACCAAAAGTAGGTCGTGATGAAAAAGAAGAATCACTTAATTTATTTTATTTAGAAAATGATTCTTCTTTAGTTATTTCCATAAACCATCTTTCTGGAATTTACAATAGACCTATTTATTTAAAAGATTATGAAAAAGACAAATTTCATTCAAAATATAAATCCCCAAAACTGGTAACTTATCATAAACCTATTTTTAATCATTCAGGTGATCAGGCTATTGTTGAAATAAGATCTCTAGATAATAAGGATCGTTGGATTACTATACTAGATTTAAAATCAGGAAATCTTAAAGAAATTGATCACCAACACGACACTGCATGGATTGGTGGTCCTGGAATTTCGGGTTGGAATAGCTATCAAGGTGCTTTGGGTTGGATGGACGATGGTCGTTCTATTTGGTACCAGTCTGAAGAAACAGGTTATTCTCACCTTTACAAAAAATCTATTTCTAAACTTAAAAAAACAACTTTAACAAGTGGAAAATTTGAGGTAAGGAACACTCAGCTTTCTGTAGATGGTATTAATTTCTATTTAACTCTAAATAAAAAACATCAAGGTAATAGAGGTTTTTACCATTTAAACCATCAAACAAAAGAACTTACACCAATTTTAGAAAATGATGGTAACTACGATGTTAGAATATCCCCTGATGAAAAAAATATTGCATTTTTATATTCTTCCATGAACGAACCTTGGGAACTATTTACTTCTGAAAATAAACCAAATCCCCAAATAACTCAAATAACTGATTCCAAGAGTGCTTCATTTAGTCAATACGAATGGCGTAAGCCGTCTTTAATACAGTTTAAAGGCATTGATAAAGTCAATGTTCCAGCTAGGCTTTATAAGCCGTCAAAAGAAAACTTTAATGGAGCTGGAATTATATTTGTTCATGGAGCAGGTTATCTTCAAAACGCCCATAATTGGTGGAGCAGCTATTACCGAGAATATATGTTCCATAATTTACTTTGCGATTTAGGCTATACAGTTTTGGACATAGATTACCGTGGTTCTGAAGGATATGGCAGAGACTGGAGAACTTCTATTTATAGACATATGGGAAGTTGGGACTTAAATGATCAGTTGTCAGGCAGAGAATTTTTAATAAATGAAATGCAAATTGACTCTAACAGAGTTGGTATTTATGGAGGAAGTTATGGCGGTTTTATTACTCTTATGGCTCTATTAACTCAACCAGGTAAATTTAAATGTGGTGCTGCTTTAAGATCAGTTACAGATTGGGCCCATTACAACCATGAATACACTTCCAACATACTAAATACCCCAATGTTAGATAGCTTAGCTTATAAAAAGAGTTCACCAATTTATTTTGCTGAAAACTTACAAGACAATTTACTAATGCTTCATGGAGTCATGGACGATAATGTCCACTTTCAAGATGTTGTAAGACTTTCCCAAAGGTTTATTGAACTGAAAAAAGAAAATTGGGAATTGGCATTATTTCCAGTAGAAGCTCATGGCTTTAAACAACCTGCTAGTTGGTACGATGAGTACAGGAGAATTTTAAAAATTTTCATGGAAGAGTTGTAATTCTCACTGAAAATAATCGTAAATTTATTCCATGAGGTTTTTCACATTTTTCATAATGATATTTTACTTTTTTTCTGCCAATGCTCAGAGAAATATAGTACTCAGATTAAGCCACGCATTAAATGATTCTAGTTTTAAATACAATGAAAACTTTGAAATTGATGGCAATAAAAATTATTATACTAGACTTCAATATTATCTTTCTGGATTTGAATTAATACACGATGGAGGGCAATCTACTAGCTTAATTAATACTTATGTTCTAGCTAGCGGACATATTTCAAATTATTACCTAGGAAATTTCAATATTTCATCTTTAGAATCTATAACTTTTGATGTAGGAGTAGATCAAATTGCTAACAGTGAGAATACTACTAATTTTTCATCTGACCATCCACTAGGGCCTAAAAGTCCACCTATGGATTGGGGTTGGCCATCAGGTTATTTTTTTGTAGTCACCAATGGCTTTACAGACTCTGATAATGATGATGTCCCAGAAACACCCTTTGAATTGCATGCTTTGGGAGATCAAATGCTGACACATATTGATCCAATTAGCATTTTTCCGTTTAATTCAAACGATACTATTTATATAGATTTAATTGTACACGCAGATAGATTTTTATCTGGAATAAATTTAGATTCTATTGGTGCTGACCACAGTAGTAGTGTAAATAATCTTTCAATGTGTAATAATTCTTCTGCTATGAATATTTTTGAAGCTGGATATATAGACGTGACAAATATTGAGGACAATAAAAATTCTTTCAATTATATTTTCTTAGACTACACACTCCCATTTGCTCCAACCATTAATTATCATTTCGAATCTAACAATAAGATAAATCTAAAAATTACAGATATTAATGGGGGAATTCATGTAAATGAAAAAAATCTCTATTCCCAAGGGAGTTATTTTCCATTGATAGAATTAGCAACTGGAATTTATATTGTTACAATTGATAATGGGACCAATAGGATATTCAAAAAATTTAATGTTGTCCAATAAATTCATTCTTTTTTATTTAATTCTCATTTTTTTTTGTATTTCATTTAAAAATGACAAAGAATCCTATTTAACCATTCCAATAGGTTTCCCAACGCCATTAATACCTTCGCATAATTCTCTTTCAGAGGATAGAATAAAACTAGGTAAAAAATTATTTTTTGATAAAATCCTCTCACGAGATTCATCTATTTCCTGTGCTTCTTGTCATCAACCCAAATATGCTTTTAGTGATGCATTAAAAACTCCCAAAGGAATTAAAGAAAGAGAAGTTCTAAGGAATACTCCTACTTTAACCAACATAGGATACAACCAAAGTTTCTTGAGAGATGGTGTTAACCCTTCATTAGAGGCTCAAGTAATAGTACCAATTCATGAAAAAAACGAATTTGATTTTCATATTTTACTAGTTGCAGAAAGATTGAAAAAAAGAGCAGATTACAATGACCTTTTTCTAAAGGCTTACAATAGTATTCCAACTCCAGAGTTTGTTACAAAAGCAATTGCTTCATACGAAAGAACATTAATAAGTGGAAATTCGAGATTTGATCAGTATTATTATCAAAATTCAATTTCTTCAATTTCAATTTCTGAAAAAAAAGGAATGGATCTTTTTTTTAATAAATTTAACTGCATTCATTGTCATTCAGGATTTAACTTTTCAAATGGTGAAGTAGTTAATAATGGGTTATATGAAAAATATAAAGACATTGGTAAAATGAGAGTCACATTAGATGAAAATGACCGTGGAAGTTTTAAAGTTCCTACCCTTAGAAATATTGAAATTACTGGTCCATATATGCACGATGGTAGTTTAAAAACTTTGGAAGAAGTTGTTGACCATTATTCTAAAGGTGGAAACAATAATTACAACAAACATGAATTAATTAAGCCTTTTGAAATTTCGTCAAGCGAAAAAAATGATTTAATTTCTTTTCTTAAATGCTTAACAGATAGTTCCTTTATTGAGGATTATTTATAAATAATTTCACAAACGAATTGTCCTTTAACTGAACTATATAGATTTTATTGGGTTTAAAATCACTAACAATCTTTCCTGATAGATCATATATTGTTTGTATGTTATTTATGTTAGATTTATAAAAGTCATCGGCAATTCCAACACTACCAGCTATTCCACGCCATGTAACTAGCTCTGTTGTTCCTCCGCCATCGGTTATTTCCATTGTTATGAAACCCTCACCGCTTGTATTATTAGGATATATATGGCAGTTAAGGTAATAACTTTGACCGTTAGTGATTACTAAATCACCATTAGTTTGGCCAATGGAATAACAGTTTGGGAAACAATTAGAAAAATCCCAAGAAGAAGGTAAAGAATCTGATATTATATTCCATGTTAAAGAATCATCTGCCAGAGCATCCAGATATGTGTTTTCAGAAAAATCATTATCTGTTGGAAGACCAGATAAGGGAACATTGTTTTGTTGCACACTAAAACTCTGAGAATAAGTGTTGACAACCATTAAAAAAGAAATGTAAAAAAAAATATTTTTCATATATAAATTATTTATAATGTGAAATTACAGAATTTCTGCCAATTTTCATTGTAATGAAATCTTTATCTTTCTTTGTCCCTCTTGCAGGTGAATACTCTCTTCCGTAAAAAATGATTTGTAAATGAAGTTTATTCCAAACACTTTCTGGAAACAATCTTTTTGCATCTCTTTCTGTTTGTACGACATTTTTTCCAGTTGTAAATCCCCACCTGTACATTAATCGATGAATGTGGGTATCTACTGGAAATGCAGCTTGTCCAAAAGCTTGACTAACTACCACTGATGCTGTTTTGTGACCAACACCAGGAAGTTCCTCCAGAAGTAATAGGTCTTTGGGAACATCTCCATTGTATTTTTCTATAAGAATATTAGAAAGATCAAAAATTGCTTTGGATTTTTTTGGAGATAGTCCACATGGTCTTATAATTGCTTTTATTTCTTCTACAGATAATTTAACCATGTCAAATGGATTGTCCGCTTTTTTGAACAGAATAGGTGTGATTTTATTTACTCTCTCGTCTGTACACTGAGCTGATAGTAAAACAGCAATTAAAAGAGTATAAGGATCGTGGTGAAATAAAGGGACAGGTGTTTTAGGATATAACTTTTCAAGTTCTTCAATTACAAATTGAACCTTTTCCCTCTTTTTCATTAAATTTTCTTTAAATAAATTTTTTGAACCCAACCCTTACGGTCATTAAAAGAGATTTCGTACCAGTTTTCATTTTCGCCGGTAATTTTTGCTTTAGACCCTTCGTGAAGTTGATAAGTAGTGGATGAACTTTGGGATGGTTCAACCATAACTTTTGTAACAGGTGAAATTAGGATGCCATACTTAGAATCACTTACTTTTGATTTACTTATTGCACTTAAGCTAACAGTGACTATTACTAAAAGCAATGTTGAAGTAAAAGAATAAAAGTAAATTTTCTTCCAAAAACTTTCATTGGTTATCCAGTAAAAGAAAAATAATAGACATGTAATAAACATTATTATAATAGATGAGTAAGCCCAATAATTTGGAGATTTCCCTAAAAAACTTAGTATCAATTCGTTGATTAGAATAGATTTTTTAATAGAGTTTTTATCTTTTAAAAGCGTATTACAAAATTGCAGATTATGGGTTAAATCCTTATTTCCAGGAGCAATTTTCAACCCTTTTTCATAATATAAAATTGCATTAGGTAGACTATCCAACTTGAAATAGCTGTTGCCTAGGTTTAAAAATAATTCTTTACTAATCATTCCTTTACTGTAAAGATCTAGATATAGAGTTTTTGAAGAGTCGTAATACTTCTTTTCGTAGTAGGAATTTGCCTTGTCAAATACTTTGTAATTACCTTGACCTAAAACTGATGTGAAGGCCAACAACGAAACTGTAAGTTTAAAATATCTAAGCAACATTTTTCTCTAAGTTTTTAATTAGGTTTTCACAATCTTCTAATGTTTTTTCGGCATCTTCATTCGATAGAGGACTGTATTGAGACATTTCACAAACATTCAATATTTTATCCATTGCTTCTACATTTTCAGTTGGCACATTAGATTTAGTAAGAATTTCTTTTATTTTATCTCTACTAAGTTCAGAAAGTTTAATATCATATTTATTTAATAAATATATATTCCAAAGCTTGTAAATTTCTTTGAAGAAATCATTTTGGTTCATATTACTAAAATCCTGCTTTATACCTGTAAAACCACTTTGAACCTGTTTAATTGTTTTTCTTAAATGGGCTTTTTCTTTATTTAAAAATCGGTCTTTGTTATTTAGAAATAATATTAAGAAAATGAGAGATAATGGAAATGATCCCAAAATGGACCAATAAAAGGCAGTGCCAAATATTGGGTTTGAAAAGTCGTACAATTTTGTTTTAGATCTTATGTGGTGAATATTTTCACTCATCAACTCTACATCTTCTTGGTCAACAGTTTTAATTTTTCCGGAAGTTGTTGTCTCTAAATTTGAAGAGTTCTCACTCTTGGTTACTTTTATTATAGTTTTAGGATGGCTAAGAGTAATATATTTTTTACTTCTAACATCGAAATAACAAAAATCAAACGAAGGAATTTCGTAATCCCCATGAAATCTTGGAATTAATAGCTGATTTAGTTTTTTTCTACCAGATACTCCATTTTCTGTTAGTTGAATTTTAGATTTTATTTCTTCTGGATATTTTTCCAAATCTTTTGGGAAATCTATATTGGGAAACTTTAACTGTTTTAAATTTCCATTTCCAGAAATTTTAATTTCAAAATCGAGTGCCTGATCTACCTCTAATTCATTTTTACTAACCTTGACATTCATCTTGTAATTACTTCCAACTTGCCCATTAAAACTTTTTGGGGAATTATCTGGAAGTCTTTTTACATTAAGTACTGGACTATTGCTCTTAATTATTTTAGGAACTCCTCGATTAAAAAAATCTCTGTTGACAACAGTAGATACTTCGAATGAGGGAATTGTTAGCTTGCCAGATTTTTGTGGAGATATTATTTCTTTTTTAAGAGTAAATACTCTAAAAGAAATTCCATTAATTATTTCCTGACTTTCTTTCCACTGTTTATTTTTTGGCTCTAAGAGTTCTGTCCAAAAGTCATTGCTCATAGAAAGATCATAATCAGTGATTTCCAGATTTCTTATATGGTAGGAAGACTGGTAAATTTTATAATTGACTAGTATGTTTTCACCTATGTATGGATTGGTTTTTGAACAAGATATTTTAGCAAATAACTTACTGTTACTAGAATTTTTATTAGAACTAGAAGAATTGTTTTTTTGCCCTTTACCTACATTTACTATGATTTTTTGGGTACTATATTCCTTTGAGTTATAATTTACTTTAATCGCAGCAATCACTAATTTGCCTGGTTGTTTTGGCGCCAATACAAATGTTGATTTGTATTCGTTTTTAGACTCAAATTTCCCATTGATAATAGTTGTTTGGCTAGATGAACTAGTAAATGGTCCTTGTCTAACTGAAAAGTCTTGAAATTGAAGATTATCCAGCCTTACTCTTTCACTAGATTCCACTGTGAATCTTACATAATCGTCGGTAGATATATTGTTTTGATCTACATATGATTTAAAAACAAATTCTTGTGCTTGAAAATTGGTAAAACAAGTAAGAAGTAATACATATAAAAATAATCTAATCATTTACCAATCTTTTATTTTACTCTTCTTTTTTTGATCGCCTTTTTTCTTATTAACTTTTAAAAGTACTTTCTGCTCGTCATTATTAATTGCATCCAGGTTTTTTATAGCCTGTTCTTTGGTTTCATTAGGTTTTGGATCTTTCTTTTTATCTTTTTCTTCTTTTTCTTTATCCTTTTCTCCCTGTTGATCTTTGTCTTTATTGTTTTCTTGATCTTTATCGTCTTTGTCTTTGTTTTCTTGATCTTTATCGTCTTTGTCTTTGTTTTCTTGATCTTGCTTTTGTTGGTTCTGTAAAAGCTTCATTGCATAAGATAAATTATATCTTGCATCTTTATCATTTGGACTATACCTCAGTGCTTGTTGGTATTCTTTAACTGCATTTTTTAAAATATCTGAAGATGGAGCCTTGCCTTTTTCTTTAGCTTCTTTTGCATACTCGGTAAGAAAAGAATTCCCAATATTGTAATGGGCTTTTGACTTATCGTCAATATTATTTGTTTTGGAAATAAAACTATTAAAACTTTCTCTAGCACTTTCAAAGTCACCATTCATATAGGAAGAATTTCCACTATTGTAAAAAGCATCTATATTTTTTTCATCCTCAGAAAGAGATTTTTCATAACTAGAAGAGGATTTCTTGAAATCTCCATTCTTGTAATCTTGATTTCCTTGGCTAAGTTTCATTTTACTCTCAATGGATTGTCCATGGAATTGTAGAGAAACTACAATTAAAAATAAGGAGCATATATATTTTTTAATCTTGTATATCATTTAAATAAAACTAATTGGTCATCAATTTTTCCTCTTTTTTCAAAAATCACAAACTCTAAAAGTAACAACAATAAACCTGGAAATAAAAACCATTGAAATTGGTCATCGTACGTTGAGTACCTATCTTTTTTTAAAGATGTTTTTTCAATCTTATTAATTCGGTCTAAAATTTTTCTTAAATCTAGACTTAAGCCCTTGGTTTTAGTATAAGTTCCATTACCTGCTTCTGCAATTTGAATTAAATTTTCTTCATTTAGTTTGGTTAAAACTGTTAATTCGTCTTGGTCTTTTTTTATACCAACTTTTTTTCCATTTCTTATAATAGGAATTGGTACGCCTTTTTCAGATCCCATACCAACGGTACAAATAACTACTCCATTTTCACTTGCATCTTTTGCAGCATTTACTGCCATTTCTTCATGGTCTTCGCCGTCTGAAATAATCACAATTGCTTTGTTAGTTTTTCTATCTTCACTAAAAGAACTCATGCAAAGTTCAATAGCATTACCTATATCTGTTCCTTGAGAAGAAATCATATCTGACCCAACACTTTTAAGAAAAAGCTTTGCAACTTGGTAGTCTGGAGTAAGTGGAAGTTGTTTGTAAGCTTCACCAGCAAAAACTACAATACCAACATGATCACCTCTAAGTTCATTCATTAATTTTCCAATCGCTAATTTTGCAATATCTAGTCTGTTATAGTCTGGTACAAGATCTTCGGCCATCATACTCTTACTTATATCTAATGCCACCATTATATCTATTCCTTTAGATTCTACAGTTCTTTCATTTTCTCCATATTGTGGATTTGCAGCAGCAATAATTAGCAAACCAATGGCAATTCTAAAAGTAAAAAACTTTATAGAAGATCGATTGTTGGAGAAACCATTAAAAATTTTACTTAGCGTATTTATTTCGGCAAAATTACTAATCGCTTTTTTCTTCCATATTTTGTTTTTTATCCATAAAATATTTAAAAGAACAATGATTAACAGCAGCCATAACGCACCTGGATGTTCAAATCTAAACTCTGTTACATTTAATGATAAATACTGATAAATGGAGATCGTTGTAATCCAGAAAAGTAACTCCACAATTATCAATCCTATTATTGCATTGGACGTTTTAAAATAATATTTTTTCTTATTTATGGTCATGAAATACTTGGTATAAAATATTTTGAGACAAAAAACTCCATTAATAAAAACCCTAAACCTACTATAATAAAAATATTTGCTTTCTCAGGTAAATCTATGTCATATTCGATAGTTTTTATTTTTGCTTTTTCCAATTCATTAATTTCTTTGTAGACTTCTTTTAGCTTGTTGTTGTCCGTTGCTCTAAAATATTTACCTCCTGTTTCCAATGCTATTGTTTTGAGAGTTTTTTCATCAATCTCTACATCTAAGAAATCGTAAATATATTTTCCTGAAAATGGATCAATTGCTACTGGTGTTTTTGCTTTGCCATTGGTTCCAACGCCAATTGTATAAACTCTAATATTAAATTCTTTTGCTATTTCAGTTGCGTTTAGAGGATGTATTTTACCATGGGTATTAACACCATCAGTTAGTAAGATAATCACTTTACTTGGCGCTTCACTCTCTCTAAGTCTGTTAATAGCAGTTGCCAATCCCATGCCAATTGCTGTGCCTTGCTCAACAATCCCTTGTTCTGCAGATTCTATAAGTTCTATTAGAACATCTCTATCGGATGTTAAAGGACACTGAGTGTAAGATTCTCCTTCAAAAATAACCAATCCAACCCTGTCATTTTTTCTATTTTTTACAAATTCTTTTGCCAAATCTTTGGATGCTTCAAATCTATTTGGAGAAAAGTCTTTTGCTAGCATACTACCAGAAGCATCCAAAGAAATAATTATGTCAATACCTTCTTTAAAAAGTTCGGTTTCTGAATGGGCTTCCATAGCAATTTGAGGTCTTGCCATAGCAATTATCATTAGGCTAATTCCAATTAGTTTGGCAAAAAAACTAAAATGTGGAATTAATGGGGTCCATTTATGCGAGATTCCATCAAAAAAATCAATACTAGAGATTTTAAGAGGTTCATTTTTTTTTGAATACATCCAATAATATAGAGCTATAGATACAGGAATAAATAAAAGCAACCATAGAGCCCATGAATCATTAAATTGATATTTGTCTAACCAATTATTCATTTTCGGTACTTTGGTTAGATTCTATTGTATCAAGATCAAGTCTTTGTCCGTTGATAAGCTCCTTTATTGTAGTAAACGAATGAATATTGTCTTTTTCTAAGGGTTTATATTTAGCGAACTTAACTCCGTCAGAAATCTCGAAGAAGCGGGAGACTTCGGAAGAGAATTTTTTTGGAATTGTAGACCATTTTAGACTTTCTAATATTTCCCCGCTTGTTTTTTCAAAAGTTTGGACATTATACCTGTACTCTAAAAATTGCCAAAGAACATTAGAAAGTTCACTGTAGTATTTCTTGAAATATCCATTTTCCCAATATTTTTTTTCTTCAATGTTTTTTAATGTATTTAACAATGTAATCTCCAATGGTATATTTGGAATATAAACAGCATCTGTTTTCTTTTTATAAAACTTCTTAAATAGAAAAAATCCAAGAAAAAAAGTGAAAATAATTAACAATATCCACCAACCATATTTTTTAAGAAAGTGAATAATATATTCAACCCAAGAAATTGAAACTTCTTTTATAGGTTTTATATTTTTAATAAAAGATTTTTCATCTATTTCATCCAATTCTACTAAAAACTCCAAAGAATTTGAAAATAATTTTCCAGAATTAAATTGCACTATACTAGGTGGGAAAACATAGCTTCCAGAATCAAAATTTGCAATAGTGAAATTTTGTGAAAATGCAATAATGAATTCTCCATTTTCTTCCGTATAAGTATTCTTTTCTAAAGTGCTTTTGTTCCATAATTCCCAGTTGTTTCCCAAAGTGTCTCCGTTACTAGCTAGTTGGAATTCTACACTATCAATTAATTGACTTGCGGGGGATTTAAATTCCAATGTAACTGTAGTTGGTTCCCCAATAGCTATTTTATTTTTGGAAGCCTTTGCTGTGAAATTACTATTTTGACAGAAAACTCCAAGAGGAATAAAAAGTAATATGTAAGCTATATTCTTCAACGTTTTTTAAACAGATTCATCAAAGGGTGAATGTACCCAGACTGAATACAAATATTCGCATGGTCAACTTTGGATTTTTTAAATGTTTGTAGAATACTATGTTCTCTTGAAAGAGAATTGTTGTAATAAGTTTCTCTAACTCTTTTTTTACCAGTATTAATCCACTTTCTCCTTCCAGTCTCACTATCTTCAAATAGAGTTAAGCCCATATTAGGCAATTCTTTTTCACGTTTATCAAAAACTCTAAGTGCTATTAGATCGTGTTTCTTAGCGGTTATTTTTAATGCTTTTTCTAAGTTTTGATCAATAAAATCTGATATTAGAAATGCTATGGCTCTTTTCTTTACAAGATTGTTAAAGTGCTGAACAACTTCTCCAATATTTGTTAGATTTGACTTAGGCTTGAACTCTATTAGTTCTCTTATGATTCTTAAAATATGCTTTCTTCCCTTTTTAGGAGGAATATAGAGTTCAATTTGGTCAGAAAATAAAATCGCACCAATTTTATCGTTGTTTTGAGTAGCAGAAAATGCCAAAACAGCGCCAATTTCAGCTATAAACTCTCTTTTTAATAATTCATCTGAACCAAATGATTCAGAACCCGATATGTCCACTAAAAGCATTACAGTTAACTCTCTCTCCTCCTCAAATACTTTCACATAAGGTTCGTTAAATCTTGCAGTTACATTCCAATCTATTGTTCGTATTTCGTCCCCAGGCACGTAGTTTCTAACTTCTGAAAAAGCCATTCCTCTACCTTTAAAAGCAGAATGGTATTCACCAGAAAATACCTGCTTAGATAGACCTTTGGTCTTGATCTCAATTTTACGTACTTTTTTTAATAATTCGCTAGTTTCCAAAACTCTGAATACTATTAAGGAACTTCAACCTTGTTAAGAATCGTAGTAATTATATTTTCTGCAGTCACATTTTCAGCTTCTGCTTCATAGGAAAGACCAATTCTATGTCTAAGAACATCCGCGCAAACAGCTCTTACATCTTCGGGGATCACATAACCTCTTTTTTTTAAAAAAGCATAAGCTTTAGCTGCACTAGCAAGTGAAATACTTGCCCTAGGTGAGCCTCCAAATGAAATAAAATGTTTTATCTCATCTAGTTGGTAATATTCAGGCTCTCTAGTTGCATAAACAATATCTATTATGTATTTCTCAATTTTTTCATCCATGTAAATTTTCTTGACAATTTCTCTTGCTTTAATAATTTGCTTCGGATCTACCACCTTATTTGGTGTCGGAAAACCCTCAGAAGAAACATTTGCTCTTACTATTAATTTCTCTTCTTCTCTATTAGGATAGGGGAGAACTACTTTTAACATAAATCTATCTACTTGTGCTTCTGGAAGAGGATATGTTCCTTCTTGTTCAATAGGGTTTTGGGTAGCCATTACCAAAAAGGGTTCTGGAAGTTTATAGGTTTTGTCGCCAATTGTTATTTGTCGTTCTTGCATTGCTTCTAGTAGTGCACTTTGAACTTTTGCCGGAGCTCTATTTATCTCATCTGCCAATATAAAGTTTGAAAATAGTGGGCCTTTTTTAGAAATAAATTCTTCTTTTTTCTGATTGTAAATCATTGTGCCAAGCAAATCTGCAGGAAGTAAATCGGGTGTAAACTGAACTCTTTTAAAATCTACATCTATTACTTTCGACAAGGTGCTGATAGCCAAAGTTTTTGCTAGTCCTGGAACGCCTTCTAAAAGTATATGACCGTTGGAAAGAAGTCCAATTAATAGACTCTCTACCATATGCTTTTGACCTATTATTACTTTTCCTATTTCCATATTAAGCAAATCAACAAATCCACTTTCTTGTTCAATAAGGGCATTAATTTTACTTATATCAACGTTATTTACAGTACTGTTGTTTTCCTGAGTCTCCATATCTATTGCTTTTTATAATTGTAAAAATCAACATTCTTTTAAAAATCAAAAAAATCCCACTGTTAATATATGTTAACTAATTTTTTAATATTCTTCATAATTAATGGATTTTGAGATATACATTTGAAGATGGAAAATAATATAAAACTAATAGATTGCGTAAATGCAGTAGCTGAATTTCATGACTCTTTTGGGATTTCTAATAAGTATAGTCCGGTAGCCAACGTAAGTGAAAAAGATTTCACCTTGAGATATAACCTCATGAAGGAAGAAAATGAAGAGTATCTTCAAGCTGCAAAACAAGGAGATCTTGTAGAAATAGCGGATGCCTTAGGAGATATGTTGTATATACTTTGTGGCTCTATTTTAACCCACGGACTGCAGGATAAAATGGCAGAAGTGTTTAAAGAAATTCAAAGAAGTAATATGAGTAAATTAGATAAAGATGGCAAGCCAATATATAGAGAAGATGGAAAGGTTTTGAAATCTGATTTGTATTTTAAACCCAATATTAAGAAGATTATAGATGCTTAAAATCCAATTCTCTTATCTGGGCTAGAAATATCTTTGTTAAGTTCTATCATTTTAAGGCAAGAAACAGCACATTCAGTACCTTTATTTCCATGTTTCCCGCCAGATCTATCTAAAGATTGTTGTTCGTTCTGATCTGTTAAAACACAAAATGTTGCTGGCTTATTGTATCTTAATCCAATGCTCATAATACCGTTTGTTGCTCCTTGACATACATAATCAAAATGTTTGGTCTCCCCTTGAATAACACAACCAATGCATATAACACCATCCACCAAGTTTTTTTCAAATAAATATTGAGCGCCAAGAGGAAGTTCAAATGTTCCTGGGACATATTTTATAATTATATTTTCAGCTGGAATATTTGAGTTGGATAGAACCGATTGAGCTCCTTTGAGTAATCGATCTGTTATTGTTTGATTCCATTGAGAAACAACAATTCCAATTTTAACTTTTTCAGGATTGGTTACAGGAAATTGTTCTTCTTTTGATAAGTTTTTCCCTTTGCTAGCCATTATTCACCATTTGACCTATCGAACATATATACTGGATTCCCTAGTTTAAGAGATTCAGCATATTTTTCAGCTCGTACAGCATCTTTTGAACTTGGATAGTTTTTATAAACCATTTCATAAAGCTCAATAGCTTTAGAATAATTTTCTTCTATTTCTAAACACATTGCAGCTCTCATCAAATAAAGAGGAGTTGTAAGATCGTTTTCTTTTCTTTGGTAGGCCTTTTGGTAATAAACAAACGCATCGCTAACAGCACCTAGTTGTAGATAAGCGTCTCCAATTGCACCTTGACTAATTGTTCCAAGAAGTTCGTCTTGAAAACTTACTTTTTTAAGTTCAACTATAGCATTTTCGTAATTCTTATTATTCAACAAGGATATTCCTAAATTGTACTGAGCAATTTTTCCCGCATTTTGACCAGAATATTTTTTGGAGATTTGTTTAAATCCTTTGAAAAAACCCAAACTATCGCCATTTATTGCAGATTCCCAATCTTGTTCATCAAATGCTTTTGACTCTGCTTGCCACAGTTTTTCTATTGCTTCTTCCTCCTTAGGTTCAACAACCATTTGAATATAAATTAGTTTGTAGGCTAATGCACCTAAGATGATTGCAAGAACAGCTATAGAATAAAAAGTAACTTTCTTTTTATTGTTTAGATAATACTCATAACCTTTTTCCCCTAGAATAAGTTCAAGATTGTTTTCCACTCCATTTTCCTGATTTACACTCTGAGAAACTGCTTTAATATCTACAGAGTTTTCTGTAGATTTATCTTCTGTTTTATTTTTATCTTCTGCCATTAGACTTGTAATAAGAAATCTTTCGATTTAATTAATTAGTTTGCAAAAATAGTTTTTTTTATAAGTAATAAACTAATCTTTTATATTGTAATTTTATAAAATGTATTTATCCAATCTTTCACTTTTAAATTTTAAGAACATTTCTCAAGCAGATTTAGAACTATCTAATAGGGTAAATTGCTTCCTAGGCGACAATGGTCAAGGAAAGACAAACTTGCTCGATGCAATCTATCATTTAAGTTACACAAAAAGTTTTTTTAATTCAATTGACAGCCAAAATGTAATGTTTGATGAATCTCTTTATGTTATTCAGGGAGCTGTAAAAAGTAACGAAGATGAATATAAGCTGTATTGTGGTTTAAAGAAAAGCGAAAAAAAGATTTTTAAAAAGAACAAGAAAATTTATAAAAAACTAGCAGATCACATAGGTTTTTTTCCTGTTGTAATGATTACCCCTTACGATATCAATCTTATATTAGAAGGTGGTGAGACTAGACGAAGATTTTTTGATGCCTTGATTGCCCAATTTGATAAAAACTATTTATTCGAATTACTCCAATATAATAAACTACTTAAACAAAGGAATGCGCTATTAAAAACAAATTCAAGTTCAGTAGATTTATTGGAAGTATATGATGCTCAAATGATAGAAAAAGCACAATCCATACATTTATCTAGAAAAAACTTTATTGATGAATTTATCCCCATATTTAACAAGTTTTATCAAGATATTTCATCTAACAAGGAAAGAGTTCATTTAGATTATCAATCTGCTTTGCATGAAAACACGATGAAAGAACTTTTTATTCAAAACCGTGCCAAGGATCAATTAATTGGACATACATCTTCAGGAATCCACAGAGACGACTTTTTGTTTTCAATTAATGGCAATCAACTGAAAAAATTTGGTTCACAGGGACAACAAAAAACATATTTAATTGCCTTAAAATTAGCCAAGTTTGAATACATTAAGCTTAAAAAAAATGTTACTCCAGTATTGTTATTGGACGATATTTTTGACAAACTTGACGATCATAGAGTTGGTTATATCCTTAACTTAATTGAAAAAAACAATTTGGGACAAACTTTTATCACTGACACTAGTAAAGAGAAAATCCCTCAAATTTTGGCTAATCTAAATATTGAAAATAATTTATTTTGGGTTGAAAATGGAAATACTTCAAAATTAAATTAGATGAAAAAACGTAATGCCAGTGAAGAGAAATTGTCCAGTGTGGTAGATAGTTTTATTAATCATTATGGACTAAAAAAGAGATTTCAAGAACACGAAATTCTTCAAGCTTTCAACGAAATAATGGGACCTTTTTTAATGAAAAAAGTAACCAACTCCTATGTCAAAAATAAAAAACTTTTTTTAAAACTCTCTAGTGCTTCCTTTAAGCAGGAATTGGTAATGCAGAAGACAAAATTGCTAGAGCAATTAAATAAAGCAATTGGAGAAGATTATTTAAAGGATTTGGTTATTGTTTAACCAAGACCAACATCTAGCACCATCATTACAATAAAGCCTGCGATTAATCCCATTGTTGCCAAATCTGTATTTCCTCCTTTTTGACTTTCTGGAATAACCTCCTCAACAACAATAAAAATCATTGCACCAGCAGCAAAAGCCAATGCATAGGGGAGTATTGGTAAAACTTGCAAAACAATAGCTGCGCCAATAACAGCAAAAATAGGTTCTACAATTGCGGAAAGTTGCCCCCATTGCCAAGATTTAAATTTACTTAGCCCCTGACGTCTTAAAGGCAGGGATACAGCAAAACCCTCTGGGAAATTTTGAATACCAATCCCTATTGCTAATGCAACGGCAGATCCAAGAGTAAAAATTTCTACATTTAAAAGCTCTGGAGATGCAATAGCTCCAAAGGCAACTCCAACAGCCAATCCTTCTGGAATATTGTGTAATGCTATTGCTAATACTAGAAGAATGGTTTTTTGCCATTTTGTGTTTACACCTTCTGCATTGGCTTTTTTTTCAAATAGATGAAGATGAGGTATCACTTTGTCTAGAATAAATAAAAATAATGCACCAAAAAAGAAACCAATAGTAGGTGCAACCCAAGAGGGAAGATTGCTTAAACCCAATTCTTTTTGCATTTCAGCATATTCAATGGAAGGAGCTAGTAAAGACCAAAAGCTAGCAGCTATCATTACTCCACCAGTAAATCCTAAGGAAATATCTAAAACTTTTCTGTTAGAAGAATTAATGAAAAATACTAGACCAGAACCAATTGCAGTTACAATCCATGTAAATAACCCAGCTATTAAAGCTTGAATAATAGGATGTTGGTCAATAAACCAAAATTTAATTGTTTCAATCATTCGTTTCTAGTAATAGGTTTTGACAAATTTTTTCAGAAAAAGTTAATTTTCTATTATTTATTTCAACTATAAAAGTTCCATCAAATTCTAAAACTTCTATTACTTTTATAGAGTCTCCAAGCTTTATTTTTTCTTTATCTAGATAACTCAATAAGCTAGCTGTTCCTTTTTTTACACCTGTTATTATTCCCTCTTGCTGAATTTTAAGCTCTACTAAAAGCTTTTGGTTCATTTTCTCTATTTTCCCCTCTTTATTTGGAATTGGATCTCCATGTGGATCATATTTAGGGTTTCCTAAAAAATCGTCAAGATTTTCAATTAATT
>CAJIYZ010000090.1 GCA_905181675.1 Bacteroidetes bacterium MED-G20 | reverse complement strand
CAATACCTTGACGATATCGTCGTCTCGCATCTTTAATGCTACACGAAGTTTTTTAAAAATGTCGTTGTTAGTTAATCCCATATAATACTATTTTACAGCAAGTTACATCAATAAAAGCCAAAACTATAGAGTTGAATTATCTTTTTTAGATTTTGGATTTATTAAAACTTTTTTGAGGTTAATTAAAAAAATGGCGTCGTAAAATAAAAGATATCCTCCCTGTAAAATAAAAGAATTTCCATATCCTTTATTCATAGGTTCTTTAGCATTATTTCTAAGTAATAACCCTGTAAACATGTATGCTAAATCTAGACCCATATTAATTATAATACTCTTTTCGGCTTTGATCTTCTTATTATGTAAGGTTTTCATGTCCCAAGGCTTTTTACTGTCTCTATTTACTATTATGTGACCCAAGCCAGCTATACCTGCATTCAATAAATTCCAACTAAAATTCATTTGATGAAAATATTCGTTTGTTGCTATAGGACTATAAAGATCGTTTGTTGCTATAGGACTATAAATAAGATTACCTACAGACCAACTTGAGAGCAGAGAAAGAGATTGCTGTTGTTTTTTATAAAACATTTTATGAAGACTAATACTATCTTGTGATTTAATAGTAGATACTAGAGAGATTAAGATTGCAATTGAAAATAGAACTTTTAAATGCTTCATAAATATATATTTTAGGCAATTTAGTTTTAATACGTCATTGAATTTAAGATTGTGGAGCATTAAATTATATAAAGAGTATAAAAAAATTGGTTTACCATTAGAAACAAAACAACTATGTTATATCTCTTTTTATTTTAAAATAACTAACTAACCAGTATAATAATTGGTATAAAAAACATACAATTATTAATTTCCAAACCGAAATTTCGTGTTTAGAGAAAGGTAATAATTCATCAATAACCTCAAAAGGTCTGAAGACTGCAAATTCATCTGGGATAATTAAAAGCCATAGTAAATCACCGGGAAACCATAACAACATTAGAATTACAAAAGCTGTCATAGTGTTTCTAAAAAGCACACCCATCAAAACAGCGATACTTAAATAGGTGAAAGTGTTAATAAATGAAAGAAAAAGAAAATGTGCGTTTTCAAAAAAAGCCATTTCTGATACGCTTGAATAAATAATCCCACCAGTAATAGCTGCAATTCCAACAAGTAAAGTTGAGAAAGAACTGAACAAAAAAACTAAAATAAGTTTTCCAAAAAGATATTCCCATCTTTTTAGTCCATTTATGACATTTTGTTTAAAGGTTCCATTTTGGAACTCATAGGAAATTATATTTATGATTATAATAGCAAGTAATATTTTAAAAAATTTTCCTATATAAGCAAATGTATGCCAAGCATCCGGAAATTTATATGGATTAAATTGCATTAAAAGATTTGTAGAGTTGTAATTATCTTTTATGAAATTACCGGCAACTTTGTCAATAATTATCTCATCTAAACCAAAACAAATTAAAAAGAATAATACGGTGTACAAGGAAATAATTATTAGCACTGGAGAGAATTTTCTCCATTTAATCCATTCTATGTAAAAAAGACGGATCATTTTTTTAAAATTTCAATAAATTTTTCTTCAAGAGTAAATTGTTGTTCAATAAAATGGGTTAAAAAAACATCTTTTCTAGATAAGAAGTTACTAATATCTTCGAGCTTAACGTCTTTAGAGAAGTGTACCACAAGGAAGTTACCAGATTTATGAATTTCAATTTTATTTAGTTTGTTAAATTCAAGTAATGCAATTCTTAGATTCTCTAAGTTTGAACTTCCTAATTGAAAAATTTTTTCATTGGTTTTCTTAAGTTCTGACATACTTCCTTGATAGACACATATTCCTTTGCTAAGTATACAGACATGACTACTAACCATTTCAACCTCATTTAGAAGATGACTGGCTAAAATTATAGATAATCCATCTTTTGAAAGGTCAATTATAAGATTTCTAACATCATTTATCCCCTCTGGGTCAAGTCCATTAGTAGGCTCATCCAAAATAAGAGCTTTTGGACCGTGAAAAATAGCTGCAGCAATTCCTAAACGTTGCTTCATCCCCATTGAGTAGCTTTTCACAGTGTCAAATCTTCTATCAAATAATCCTACTTTCTTTAGACTTTCTTCAATACCGTCATATGGAACCTTTTTAATCCTAGCAACTATAAATAGATTGTCCATAGCATTAAGGTGCATGTAAAACTTGGGCTGTTCTAGCATTGCTCCTATTTCTTTAAGATCATTAGATTCAGGTTTTTTATCAAACCATTCAAAATGTCCTGAAGATGGTTTTAAAGATTGAAGAAGCATTCCTAAAGTTGTCGACTTCCCACTACCATTTGGACCTAAAATAGCAAAGACAGATGATTTTGGAATTGTTATATTAAGATCTTTAACAGCATTATGATTTCCATAAGTTTTAGATAAACCATAAGTTTTAAGGATGTTTTTCATAGATTATAGAAAATTTATTTACCTGAATTATTAAGTTAAATAAAAAAACTGTAAATATTTTCATAATAGAACAAAAAAAAAGCCTATCAAATTGATAGGCTTTTTCATGAAATTATTTTAAAGTAAGACTATTAATCTACTCTGACATTAATTGCATTTAACCCTTTTGGGCTTTCCTCAACATCATAACTTACTTTATCACCTTCGTTTATATCCTCAGATAATCCGTTTTTGTGTACAAATACGTCTTTACCACCATCTTCTGGTGTAATAAATCCAAATCCTTTTGCATTGTTGAAAAATTTTACTGTTCCGTTACTCATAATATATATTTTATAATAAAGCACAAAAGTAGTATTATTATCTATTAGAATTCAAAAATGACCAACTTTTTAATTAAAAAATCAATGTATGTAAATTGAGAAAGTATTTTTAAATACTAAAAAAAAGCTTTTTTAAGATGAGAAAAGTCATTTAAGGCTGTGTTTGTGTTTAAAAAAAAACATCCTTTAATTTGTGGTCAGTAGACTAAATTAAGCAAACAATTTCATGAAATAAGGTAAAATAACAACCATTTATAGACTTAAAATGTATTAAAAACTATTTTCAAGTCAGTTAAATTCTTGCTTGATACTTATGTAGTTTATAATACCTTCCTTCAATAGAAAGCAACTTTTCGTGGGTGCCTTTCTCTGCAATTTCTCCATTTTCAATAACTAGTATTTGGTCTGCTTGCCTTATAGTGCTTAACCTATGGGCAATTACAAAAGTTGTTCTTCCTTTCATTAATGTTTTCAAACTTTCTTGAATTAACGATTCACTTTCATTGTCTAAATTTGAAGTAGCTTCGTCCAGAATAAGTATTCTTGGATTAGCAATAATTGCTCTAGCAATCGTTATTCTTTGGCGTTGTCCTCCAGAAAGCTTCACACCTCTTTCCCCAATAAGAGTATTTATACCATTTTCAAACCTTTCAGTGAATTCATGAACATTGGCAGCCATTACTGCTTCATTTAACTGCTTTTCACTTGCCTTGGGGTTGGGAAAAAGAATATTGTCTTTTATAGTGCCTTCAAATAAAAAATCATCTTGTAGAACTACTCCCATTTTTTTCCTGTAACTAGCCAACTTAATTTTAGATAAATCTATTCCATCTACCGTTATTTTACCTGACTTAGGATTTAAAAAAGAGGCTGTTAGACCGGCAATAGTAGACTTTCCAGAGCCAGAAGTTCCTACCAAAGCTGTCATAGATCCTTTTTTAGCTTCAAAGGATATATTATGAATTACTTCGGAGTCCTCTAAGTAAGAAAATGAAACATTATTAAATACAATCTCACCATCGATAGAGTCCAATTCTATATTCCTTACACTTTCATCTTCTTCAGGACTCATAGACATTATTTCTTCGGTTCTATCTAAACCAGCAAAAGCCTCAGTAAATTGACTTCCTATATTACCTATTTGAATAATTGGTGCTACTAGAAATGCAATCATTGCTGTGTATGAAATAAATTCTCCGTAGTTTAAACCCAAATAACTACCTATACCCATAACTCCAGCACTAGCCAAGCCAATCATCAACACTCCAGAGCTAGCCATTAAGGCTTGGGCAGTCATACTTTTTTTAACTAACTGGAAAATTTCATTTACTCCTTTAGAGAAAACACTTAACTCCTGTGCTTCAGCACCAAAACCTTTAATGACTCTAATTCCATTTAAAGACTCTGTCAAACGTCCAGAAACGTCGGCACTTTTCTTACCTCTTTCTCTAAAAATTGGCCGGATATAGCTAAAA
>CAJIYZ010000089.1 GCA_905181675.1 Bacteroidetes bacterium MED-G20 | reverse complement strand
GGGACGGATCACCAGAAGTTTTATCATCATTTGAAGAAATAGAAAAAGTATTAAATAATAAAGTCAATAAATAGTATGGCTAAACAGACATCAATAGAGCAAGATGGCACCATAACAGAAGCATTGTCAAATGCAATGTTTAGGGTTGAACTTGAGAACGGGCACATAATAACCGCCCATATCTCTGGTAAAATGAGAATGCACTATATTAGAATTTTACCAGGAGACAAAGTAAAAGTTGAAATGTCACCCTATGATTTGACCAAAGGAAGAATTACGTTTAGATACAAATAATTAAAAAATGAAAGTAAGAGCATCTATAAAAAAGAGATCTGCGGATTGCAAAATTGTAAGACGTAAAGGAAGATTGTATGTAATCAATAAAAAGAACCCTAAGTTCAAACAAAGACAAGGATAATATATTATGGCAAGAATAGCAGGTATAGATTTACCAAAAAACAAAAGAGGTGTCATAGGTTTAACCTATATATATGGCATTGGAAGGAACACTTCTGAAAAGATTTTAGCAGAAGCTGGAATTGATGAAAGTATTAAAGTACAGGACTGGAATGATGACCAACTAGGTGTAATTAGAAAGTTAATTTCTGAAACCTACAAAGTGGAGGGTGCTCTAAGATCCGAAGTCCAACTTAATATTAAGAGATTAATGGATATTGGATCTCAAAGAGGAATTAGACACAGAAATGGATTGCCTCTTAGGGGACAAAGAACTAAAAATAATTCTCGAACTAGAAAAGGAAAAAGAAAAACTGTTGCTAACAAGAAAAAAGCAACTAAATAATATTTAAGACATAATTCTATGGCTAAGCAATCAAAAAAGAAAAAAAACGTACAGATTAATCCTGTTGGAGAAGCGCATATTCAAGCTTCTTTTAATAACATAATAATCTCTTTATGTAATGAAAAAGGGCAAGTTATATCTTGGTCTTCTGCAGGTAAAATGGGATTTAGAGGTTCTAAGAAAAACACGCCTTATGCAGCTCAAATAGCGGCAGAGGAATGTAGTAAAGAAGCTTTTGAATTTGGATTGAGAAAAGTAAAAGTTTATGTTAAAGGTCCTGGTGCGGGTAGAGAATCTGCTATCAGAAGTATCCATAATAATGGCATTGAAGTAACAGAAATAGTTGATGTTACTCCCATACCTCATAATGGATGTAGACCACCAAAAAGAAGAAGAGTATAAATAAAAACCATAAAAGTTTGTTACATCGAAGGATACTGACCTTAATTCATGATAAACTTTTAATAAATTAAAAAACAATGGCAAGATACAACGGTCCCAAATCAAAAATTGCTAGAAAATTTAGAGAGCCAATTTTTGGCCCTGATAAAGCTCTAGAAAAAAAGAATTACCCTCCAGGGATGCATGGCCCCAATAAAAGAAGAGGTAAAAAATCAGAATATGCTATTCAGCTTGCTGAAAAACAGAAAGCTAAGTATACTTATGGTATATTAGAGAAGCAATTTTCAAATATGTTTAAAAAAGCTTCTGCAAAATCTGGAATTTCTGGTGTTATTTTGCTTCAACTATGTGAGCAGAGATTAGACAACGTCGTTTATAGACTTGGTATTTCTCCGACTCGTAGAGGAGCAAGACAATTAGTTTCCCACAGACACATTACCGTAAATGATAATATAGTAAATATACCATCTTACTCATTAAAAGTTGGTGATGTGATTGGTGTTAGAGAAAAGTCAAAATCTTTGATTATTATTTCCTCTTCACTAAGCTCTGAAAATACAGTACATGAGTGGCTTTTGTGGGATAATAACTCACTTTCTGGAGAGGTTAAGTCCATTCCATCAAGAGAGCAGATTTCAGAAAATATTAAAGAACAATTAATTGTAGAACTTTACTCTAAATAATTAGAGTACCTAAAAATAAATAATATGGCAATTTTAGATTTCCAAAAACCAGAAAAAGTAATAATGTTAGAATCTTCTGACTTTCGTGGACAGTTTGAGTTTAGACCACTTGAACCGGGATACGGAATAACAGTTGGTAATGCACTTAGAAGAATTTTATTAAATTCTATTGAGGGCTTTGCAATATCTTCAATAAAGATAGAAGGTGTTGAACATGAGTTTTCTACAATCAAAGGAATTGTTGAAGATGTTACTGAAATAGTATTAAATCTCAAACAAGTAAGATTTAAAAGACAAATTGAAGATTCAGATTTTGAAGAAGTAAATATTTCTCTTTCTGGACAAGATACTTTTACTGCCGGAGACATCGGTAAATTCACTTCGTCTTTTCAAGTTTTAAATACAGACCATATTATATGTCATATGGAAAAATCTGTGAAGCTAAATATTCAATTAACAATTGTTAAAGGAAGAGGTTATGTCCCTGCTGAAGAAAACAAAACTGAGAATGCAGCTATAGGTACTATTTTTACCGATTCAATTTTCACACCAATTAGAAATGTGAAGTATACAATTGAGAATTACAGAGTTGAGCAGAAGACCGATTATGAGAAATTAATATTTGACATAGATTCAGACGGCTCTATACATCCTAAAGAAGCGCTTAAAGAGGCAGCTAGAATTTTAATCCATCACTTTATGCTTTTCTCAGATGAGAAAATAACATTAGATGAGGATGAGAAATCTGAAACTGAAGAGTTTGATGAAACATCTCTACACATGAGACAATTACTTAAAACAAGATTAGTTGATATGGATTTATCTGTAAGAGCTTTGAATTGTTTGAAAGCAGCTGATGTTGAAACTTTGGGAGAATTGGTAGCTTACAACAAAAATGATTTGTTGAAATTCAGAAACTTCGGAAAAAAATCACTAACAGAATTAGATGATTTAATAGAATCAAAAGGCTTGTCTTTTGGAATGGATGTTTCAAGGTATAAATTAGATAGAGATTAATAGTATTTCTAGGTTTTAAATAAGAAGACATGAGACATGGAAAAAAAATAAATCATCTGAGTAGAAAGACTGCGCACAGAAGTGCAATGTTGTCTAATATGGCCTGCTCATTGATAGAACACAAAAGAATCAA
The DNA here is from genome assembly GCA_905181675.1 of Bacteroidetes bacterium MED-G20. GTDB lineage: Bacteria > Bacteroidota > Bacteroidia > Flavobacteriales_D > Parvicellaceae > MED-G20. The sequence continues at coordinate 24,910 of CAJIYZ010000089.1, read as the reverse complement.
TACTACTCTTGCTAAGGCAAAAGCTTTGAGAAAGTATGTAGAGCCTTTAATTACTAAATCTAAAGAAGATTCAACTCATAACAGAAGAGTAGTTTTTAGATATCTTAGAGACAAAGATGCATCTTCAGTTCTTTTCAGAGATGTTGCTCCGAAGATTAACGATCGTCCTGGTGGATATACTAGAATCATAAAATTAAATAATCGATTAGGTGATAATGCTGAAATGGCAATGATTGAACTAGTTGATTTTAATGAATTATTGATTAAAGATCAATCCACTAAGAAAAAATCAAGAAGAAGAGGTGGTAAGAAATCTTCTCCTTCAACTACTAAGGTTTCCGATACCATAGAGGAGGCAGTTATAGTTGAGGAAACTCCTGGTGAAATAAAGGAAGTCAAATCAGAAAAACCTGTTGATTCCTCTGACAAACCTAGCCCTAATAAACTTGACAATGAGGACGATAAACCGTCTAAAGAAGAGTCCGTAAAATAAACTTTAAAAACTTATTTATAAAAGGTAGTTAATAACTACCTTTTTTTTTGCTCTAAAAAGTTTTAAAGTCTTAATGTAAAATATATTTTTGTAAGACTATGTCAAATAATATAAATGCTGTTTTAATTTTATCTGATGGTACTACCTTCCATGGGAAGTCATGCGGTAAAATAGGTACTGCTACTGGCGAAATTGCTTTTAACACTGGTATGACAGGTTACCAAGAAATATTTACTGATCCATCTTATCATGGTCAAATTATAACCATGGCCAATTCTCATATTGGAAATTACGGCACTAATAAATTCGAAGTTGAGTCTAATAGTTCACAAATCAAGGGTTTGGTAGTGAAAAAATTTGCTCATCATTTCTCTAGATATGGAGATAACAATCAACTTTTAAATGATTTTCTTGTTTCTGATAATGTTGTTGGTATTCGAGACATTGATACCAGAGCTTTAATCAGTCATATAAGAGAAAATGGTGCTCAAAATGCTATTATATCATCAGATAACAAACCAACTAAAGAACTTAACGAGATGCTTCTAAAGGCTCCAAATATGAAGGGATTAGAGCTAGCATCCAAAGTTTCTGTCCAAGAACCTTATGAAGTTGGTGAAGGCCTAATAAAAGTTGCGCTAATCGATTTTGGAGTTAAAAAAAACATAATAAGATGCTTGAATGAAAGAGGGTGTCATGTCAAAGTATTTCCTTACAATATTTCCATAGAAGAAATTAAAAACTATAAGCCTGATGGTATTATGTTGTCCAATGGTCCAGGAGATCCAGAGCCTTTGAAACAATCAATTGACTTAGTGAAAGAATTGGTAAATATAAATTTCCCCATTTTTGGTATCTGCCTTGGTCATCAGATTTTAGCTCTTTCCCAAGGTTTGAAAACTGAAAAGATGCATAATGGACATAGAGGAATAAATCACCCAGTTAAGAATTTAATTACCAATAAGTGTGAAATAACTTCTCAAAACCATGGTTTTGTTGTCAAAAGAGAAGATGTAGATAACCATTCAGGAATTGAATTAACTCACGAACACTTAAATGACCATACTGTTGCAGGTATTTCTATAGTTGGTAAAAATGCTTTTTCTGTTCAATACCACCCTGAATCCTCACCAGGACCTAACGATTCAAGGTATTTGTTTGACCAGTTCATTGAAAATATTAAAAAATAATAATAACTAATAAAAAAAATAAATATAGTGGGAGTAATTGATCATATTCATTCGAGACAAATTTTAGATTCAAGAGGAAATCCTACTCTTGAAGTAGATGTTTTCACATCCAAAGGAGGATTTGGAAGAGCTGCTGTTCCTTCTGGAGCATCCACAGGAATTCACGAGGCTGTTGAGTTGCGAGATGGAGATAAAGGAATTTACATGGGAAAAGGTGTCTTGAAAGCTGTTGGAAATATTAATAATATTCTTGCAAAAGAATTAAGAGGAATGCCTGTGCTTAATCAAGGCGATATTGATAGGATGATGATTCAAATGGATGGTACTGAAAATAAATCAAAATTAGGTGCTAATGCAATTCTAGGTGTTTCTTTAGCATGTGCTAAAGCAGCAGCTTCAGAGACTGGAATTCCATTGTATAGTTATCTAGGCGGAGTTAAATCAACTACTCTTCCTGTTCCTATGATGAATATTTTAAATGGAGGATCACATGCAGACAATAAAATTGATATCCAAGAATTTATGGTCATGCCTTTTGGCGCAGAAACATTTAGTGATGCTTTAAGAATGGGAACTGAAGTTTTTCACCACTTAAAAAATGTTTTAAAGTCTAGAGGTATGTCAACAAACGTTGGAGATGAAGGTGGCTTTGCTCCCGGTTTAGGTTCTAATGACGAAGCTATAGAAGTTGTTTTACAAGCTATAGAATCGGCTGGATATAAGCCTGGTGAAGATATGTGGATAGCTCTTGATGCAGCTTCTTCTGAATTTTACTCCACCAAAACCAATAAGTATTCATTTGAGTCTACTGGAGATGTGATGAGCTCTGATGAATTGGTAGATTTTTGGAAAGGTTGGGTTAATAAATACCCAATAATATCTATCGAAGATGGATTAGCTGAAGATGATTGGAAAGGATGGAAGTCTTTAACAGACGCTGTTGGAGATAAATGTCAATTGGTTGGAGATGATTTATTTGTTACCAATACAAAAAGACTAAAAAAAGGAATTGATGAAAATATAGCAAATTCTATTCTTATTAAGGTCAACCAAATAGGTTCTTTAACTGAAACAATGGATGCAGTATCTTTAGCTACCAATAACGGTTATTCGTCCGTAATGAGTCATAGAAGCGGAGAAACTGAAGATAATACAATTGCAGATTTGGCAGTAGCATTAAATACTGGGCAAATTAAAACAGGTTCAGCATCTAGGTCTGATAGAGTGGCAAAATACAATCAATTACTTAGAATAGAAGAACAGCTTGGAGATTCTGCATATTTTCCTGGAAAAGATTTCAAGTTTTTAAATGGCTAAAAAACAAAAAAGAAATCGTTATAAAAGTTGGTTTTTCTTTTTACTAATTGGGAATATTTTCTATGTAAGCTATCATTTTATAGAAACACCTTCTATTGTAAATCACTACCAAAGAATTTTTAATAAAATATTTTATCCACCAAAAGTTCCTCAAGGAGATTTCACTTTTGGAATTGACGTTTCTGAGTACCAAGGTGTTATTTCTTGGCTCCAAGTAAATGAGATCAATGAGAAACAAAAAGTAGGATTTGTAATAATTAGAGCTACAGCTGGCGATAATAGGAGAGATAGGTTTTTCACTTCGAATTGGAGGGCTGCCAGAAAAAATAATATTTTAAGAGGTGCCTATCACTATTTTCGACCCAATGAAAATTCTACAAATCAAGCCAATAATTTTATTAAAAATGTTCAATTAGTTGCCGGAGACCTGCCGCCAATACTAGATATTGAAAAGACAAGTAAAATTCAGAGCAATGAAAACTTAGTAAAAGGAGTACAAAACTGGCTTAAAATCGTAGAAAATCACTATGGTATTAAACCTATTGTATATACTGGAGCACATTTTTATAATGACCATTTAAAAAACAACTTAAATGATTACTTAGTTTGGGTTGCTAACTACAATAGGGTTAAAAATCCTTTAAGTTCCGTCCCTTGGATAATGTGGCAATTTTCTGACAACGGTACAGCATCTGGTATTAAAGGACCAGTAGATTTAGATTTATTTAAAGGAAGTTTGTCAGAATTGAAAAAATATGCTCTTAAATAAATCATTTTGTTGTTTCTTTGTTCTCAATTTTTGAACAATTAAATTGTATCCATTATGACTCAGAAGAAAATAATTTATTATACCAAAACTGATGAAGCTCCAGCGTTAGCAACCATCTCATTTTTACCTATCATAAAGATGTTTTCAAAGTTTGCAGATCTTTCTATTGAAATCAAAGACATTTCCTTATCTGCAAGAATACTTTCTCAATTCCCAGGATACTTAAATAATGATCAGATAGTTGAAGATGATCTTGCTTTTTTAGGAGATTTAGCTAAAAGTCCTGAAGCAAATATTATTAAACTACCAAACATTAGTGCTTCAATACCCCAATTAAAATCTGCAATTAAAGAACTTCAATCTAAAGGTTATTCTATACCAGACTATCCAGAAGAACCAATAAATAAGGAAGAAAAGAATATTAAAACTATATACAACAGCATCAAGGGAAGCGCTGTAAACCCTGTTCTAAGAGAAGGGAATTCTGATAGAAGAGCTCCAAAGGCAGTAAAGAACTATGCCAAAAATCATCCTCATCAAATGGGTGAATGGTCTAAAGATTCTAAGACTCATGTTTCTAGTATGCAAGAAGGCGACTTTTACGGTACAGAAAAATCTCTAACAGTTGATGATGAAAAACTAGTTAAAATAATTTATCAAGATGAAAATGGATTGGAAACAATACTAAAAGACGATTTCCTATTACTCAAGGGTGAAATTATTGATACTTCGGTAATGAAAATGAATAATCTTGAATCTTTTTTTAAAAGTCAAATTCAAGATGCCAAGGATAAAGGAGTTTTGTTTTCTCTTCACATGAAAGCAACTATGATGAAAGTGTCAGATCCAATAATTTTTGGAAAATGTGTTGAAGTTTTTTATAAAGACCTATTTGTCAAATATGGTAAAGATTTTGAAGGCATTGGTGTTGAACTAAAAAATGGTTTCGGAGATTTATTTAATAAGCTAGATCTTTTAGATCCTAAATTGAAAGAAAGTATTTTGTCCGATATAAGTTCTATAGATAAGTCAAATCCTGATTTAGCAATGGTTGACTCAGATAAAGGAATTACGAATTTACATGTTCCAAGCGATATTATTATAGACGCTTCTATGCCAGCTATGATTAGAAGTTCTGGGAAAATGTGGGACAAAAATGGGGAACTTCAAGATGCAAAAGCTGTTATCCCAGATCGCTCTTATGCTGAAATTTATCAAGAAACTATTGATTTTTGTAAAGCAAATGGTGCCTTCGACCCAGTTACCATGGGAAGTGTATCAAATGTTGGTTTAATGGCCCAAAAAGCCGAAGAGTACGGATCTCATGATAAAACATTCCAGGCTATTAATAATGGCACTATAAAAGTTGTAGATTCTAAAAACCAAACTCTTTTAGAACAATCTGTTACTAAGGAAGATATTTTTAGAATGTGTCAAGTAAAGGATGCTCCTATTCAGGATTGGGTAAAGCTTGCTGTTTCAAGAGCTAATGCAACTAAGAACCCTGCAGTATTCTGGTTAGATAAAAACCGTTCTCATGATAGGCAAATTATACAAAAGGTAAACTTATACCTAAAAGACTTTGACACCAAAGATTTAGAAATTCATATTCTTTCACCTAAAGAGGCTACAAATTTTACTTTGTTAAGATTGAGTAAAGGCTTGGATACTATTTCTGTTACTGGTAATGTATTAAGAGATTATCTAACAGATTTATTCCCAATTCTAGAATTAGGGACAAGTGCTAAAATGTTATCGATAGTTCCACTAATGAATGGAGGAGGTCTATTTGAAACAGGTGCTGGTGGTTCTGCACCAAAACATGTTCAGCAATTTGCAAAACAGGGCTACTTAAGATGGGATTCTTTGGGAGAGTTTCTCGCATTAGCAGTTTCTTTAGAACATATGTCTGAAAAATACTCCAATAATAGATGTAAAATTTTAGGACAATGCTTAGATAAAGCGACTGAAAAACTTTTATTAGAAAATAAATCCCCAACAAGAAAATTAGGAGGAATTGACAACAGAGGAAGTCATTTTTATATAGCTTACTATTGGGCAGAAGCTCTATCTAATCAAGATCAAGACAAGGAATTGTCAAACATCTTTAAAAAATTATATGCTAATTTTAATTCAAAAGAGGATTTAATCATTGAAGAATTAATTAATGCCCAAGGTTTGAAACAAGACTTAGATGGGTATTACTTATTAGATAAAGACTTGGTAAACAGGGCAATGTGCCCAAGTGTTACTCTAAATAAAATCATTAAAGAATTTTAAAATTGCACCCTTAGCTGTGCTCTAAATTCTGACTTTGATGAGCCATTAATTTCGTTAAGTCCAGAACCAATATTATCTCGGTTTGTGTACATCCATGTTCCCCATCTTACCCATAGATCAATCCCTTTTTTAAATTGGTATCTTGTAGTGATATAAGATCTTGCACCTTGATAATAATAGGCTGGGATTCTGAAATAATATAAAACATCATTTTCATAACTGTATATCCTTGAGTTGTAAGAATCTGTGTCAAAAAGTGCAAATCTTGCAGTAAAAGAAAATTTACTTTCTTTTGGTTTATAGGTTATATCTTGAAGGACTAATATTCCGCTTTCTTTCTCCAGCCCATACCTTTGATAGGAACAGTACTCAATCCTATTTCGAAGTCTTATGGATTCTGATACCAAAGCATTAATATTAAGCCTAAAATTCCATCTGCTAATATTGTAAACATTTGTTATGCTTCTTTCAATACTTTCACTTTCATTATATGGCTTATCTCGATGTCTAACTCTAGCATAAATGTTTAATTTTTTAGTTGGATGATATAAAACCTGTACAAATCCATCTAATCCATTTGCGTTTGGTTTACTTACTTGGTATTTCATCCATGGAAACTTAAACTGGTCAAAATAAGAAGAAATCTCCCAAAAATTATTTATTTTAAATTGTAGTCCAGTAAAAAGTCCTTTTTCGTTAAGAGGTCTACTTCCTTCACCAATAGCATTGGCATAAGTTGTTTGGTAGTTTCTCCCGTAATTTCTGTATAAAATTGACAGGGCAAGTTTTGGATGTAAAGAGGCCATAAGACCATGAAGATTTGCCAATCCTCCATTATTACTTCTGCTGCTTTCCCCATAAAGATTAAAATTTCTTTTTACAATACTATAATGAAAACCCTGAACAAAATTTTGATTCTGATTAAACTCAAATTGATTATAAGTAGTTAAGGACCTTTCCAATGAACCATTGTATTTTGTGAAAGCTCCTAAAAGTCCAAAATGCATAAATTTATTTTTATAAGAAATTTCTCCACCAATAATATTTTCTTCAATAGCATCTTTATCTTCAATTTCTCCAATAGTACTATGAATTCCAGAAGCCTGAAAACTACTTACAATTAAAGATCCGTCCTGAGTAGTTGTATCCTGAATAATATTTGCATCAATATTTTTTTTGGAAGCGAAACCAAGTAACTTAAATTTTTTGAATTTCATTGAGAATGCACCTCCTCTTAAAAAGGAGTTCTCGTCTATTGATGCATAGGGTTTAATCCCAACAGCACTTCTCTTTAAACTCATTACGTTGGAGGATTTACCCATTGCAAGTCCGGACCAAAATGTTAATCCTTGTCCTAGTTGTATATGGTAGTCGCCAATTGCTAAAACATCAATTTTACCAACTTCCTTTAAAAAAAAATGGGCAGAATAGAAATCAAACCCCTTTGGCCTTTGTAAATTGAATAACTTTTCTGACTGAGGATTTCCTAAAAAAGTTTCACCAGCATCTTTTTCAGTAGTAATTCCAAAACTCAAGTGGTTTTGATATTTAAATCGGTATCGCATATATAAATTATCTGCCGATCCCAACATTTTACTATTTGGAGAGCTAAGCCAAGAACTATCGCTTAGTTGAGTCTGTCCAATTATTGGGTTAAGAACTCTAGAATACCTTAAGAATAGGTCATTTTTTCCTTTGTTTATCATTTCTAAAAGTGAAAGATGGGTTGCGTCAAAGTTTTCATTTACTACAATAAATGGAAGAATTTTTCTTATATCATTAGAAGAAAAAGAGTTCAATGTTTGTAACTCATAAATATTTAAGAATTTCCCATATTTTTCTCTATGATTAATTAATGACTTTATTTGAAATTGATCAAGTAACATAAGTTGCTCTAAATCAAACTTTATTTCTTTTCTGTTTAAATTTATTGGATGTTCATAGTAAAAGTTAAGTTGGTCAAATAGAGTCGTATAGTCAATGTTTTCATCCTCACTGTTTTCAGCTATATTTTCAATAGTTTGCTCGATTAGGTATTGTTTTTTCATGTCTTTGTAAGAAGAGTTGGAAACAATATTTTTTTGATTGACAACAGTGTCAACAGTCTGAGAATATAAAATGTTAACTAGTAGGATAACAACCAATAAACAATATTTATTTTGAAATTTCAAAAACTATTTAAATTGATAAATAATTGATAAGTCTGGGCTCCACCCTAAGAACTGATGAATTTGAGTTGCAGCAGTAATTATAAATTGATTTTGTGACATACTAACACCAAAAGAAGCTATGCTTGGATTAGATTTAATTCCTCCAGTTAAAAATATTTTCTCACTTGGTTGGTATTCTATGGCTGCTAAAAAAGAAGCTGGATAAAAGATGCTTTTTTCAATTCCTGTATGAATAGTTAATTCATTTGAAAATATATATCCAGCAGCAAGTTGAATATTGGTAGGTAATCTTTCGTCGTCAAATTCTGAAACTTTAGAGAAAGTAGGATTTTTAATACATACGCCAATTTTTAGGTCATTGGAGAGCTTGGCAGATAAGCCTATGTCAGCTGAAATAATAGATTTCTTATTGTAATAATCTCCAGCATTAATCATGAAATAATTTAATTTAACTCCACTTTGAATATTTTCTCCTAGCTTATGAGAATAGCCAAATCCAATATTGTGCATTTGAAGATGCTTATTTCCGTTGGTGGAAAAATTAATGCCAAATGCGCCGTTTTGAGTGGGCAGTCCAAACACAATACTAGATGTTGTGAAATCGTTTACTAAGAATGGTTGAAAGCTGCTTATACTTAATGTAGGGGTTTGGATTTTGGCAAGTTGACTTATGTTGTTATTTATACTCCAAATATTTTCATTATTGACGTTAAGTCCCGACATAGAAGTGCTTAAGGCTCCGCCATTTTGAAATATCTGTCCCTTTACATTAAAATGAAAGAGGATAATTAAAGAAAAAATCCAGTGGTAATTCATCTATTTAATTTACAAAATATTATCATATTCTTTTTGGATGAATTTTAAAGCCAAGATATTTTATGGTTTTACCCAATTCTATCCATTTTTTTTCATAAAAAGTTTTAACAAATAAAACTTTTTTTAAATTTTGGGAGTCCACATAAGAATCTTTGTAAACATTAGTTATGTTTTTTAGTAATTCAAATCCATTTGACTTTATTTCCTCAAGAGTGAAATTATAAAGTAAATCACTGTCAGTTTTTAAATGAACAACGCCATTTGGTTTTAAAAACTTTAAATACCTGTCTATAAACAAATTTGAGGTTAATCTTTTCTTTGGCTTTTTCGGTTGAGGGTCTGAAAATGTTAACCATATTTCATCTACTTCGTTTTCTCCAAAAAATTTTGTTACAAAATCTACTTTTGTTCTAAGAAATCTAACATTGTCTAAATCTTCTTCTATAGCAGATTTAGCACCTTTCCAAATCCTAGCACCTTTTATATCAATTCCTATAAAATTCCTTTTAGGGTAATGTTTTGCAAGTGCAACTGTATACTCTCCTGCTCCACAGCCAAGTTCTAGAACTATAGGGTTTTGGTTATTGAAAACGGTAGACCAATTTCCTTTTAAATCATCATCTTTAGAGTAGAAATTTATCTCAGGTTGAATAACATTTTCAAATGTCAACATTTGAGAAAACCTTTTAAGCTTATCCTTTCCCATCTCCGTCAAATTTCCCGCTTCTAGGTATAATCTCTGTTTTTTCACCAAAAAATTCTGCAAAATCTCGCATTGCATTTGCTAACTGGTCTTCACTAGTCGCCTTCTCATAGGAGTTCGCCAAAGTCATAATAGTTTGAAACATCATTTTATTCATCTCTTCAACAGACATTTTTTTTGTCCATAAATCAAGACTAAATGTTTCATTTTTTTTTGCATTCCACAAATAGATAAGTGCAGCAGCAGCTTTGTCGCTTTGTCCTTTTCCCTGCGAAGAGTGCCACTCTAATTCCTCTGGAATTAAATTCTCATCCATGATTACTTCAACAGAGAATTTTTCTTTTTTTGTTGTTTTATTTTGGGTCATAACTGCTTAATAGTTTTTGAATATTTTTTTCTTTTAATATCTCTTGTATACTTAAATCAGAGTTTTTTGCATAATCTTCAATTATTCTACTACCTAACCAAATACCTATATTAGAAGGTGAATCCTTTCCGAAATTTTTTGTAAACGGCCCTGGATTAAAGAAATAACTTATTTTTTTCGCATCTTTTTCATAAAGAAGTTCCTGATCAACAATATATTGCCAAATATATTTTTCATTCTTTTGACACCAATCTAGTTCCTTTTTACTATATCTGAATTTATTCTCCTTTTGTTGGTGTGGTAAAATTAATTCCATTAAGTAAGTGATTTTTCCATACGCGATTGCTTTACTAAGAAAATCATCTCCTAAATATTGGTAATGATGAGTCATTAAATGTCCAAACAAAACATCTGATACAATATATTTTTTGTCCATTTTATCTTTAATATATTGAGGCAATGATTCATTTGGTATAAGTTTGGTTATTTTATTATCAGCTCCTAAGTACATGTCTAGTCCAATCCATATTATTGAATCAAATTCATGAACATCTGCATTGAATAAGGAGAAAAAAGTGCCAATTTCTCGTTTTGGGTAACGATATTTGAATATACTTTCACATCTGTTTAACCCCTTTGCAATTTCTATCTTATAATTTTCAAAATCAGGAAATTCCTCTTGAATTTCTATAAGAAAACTTCTAATAATGCTATCGTTTATAAAAGTCTCTAAGTTTGATTTTACCGAGTCAGACAAGTTGGTAACTAAAACATCTTCTTTTTTGCCAGCTCTTATCATGTTGGTGTAAAAGTTATAATATAGCTGGGGGTATTTCATGAATTGCTGATGTATGTCTTCAATATTTTTAGAATTAGTTAAAACTTGATCCAGCCGTATTGTTTTAAATTTTTTCCAGTTATCATTCTTCAATTTTATTTCTCTACTGTTAGTGTCGCATGTTATACAAGCAATTAATAGAGCGATAATAGAAATGTGTTTTATTAAATTTTTCAAAGCTTGTGCAAAAGTAAAATTTGTTGGTGATTTTTTTTTTAAGTTTGTATAAATATAATCCAATGAATAAATTATTACTATTTCTATTCTTTTATTTACCATTCGTACTACAATTCAGTTCTCAAAATAATGATCCAATTGTTGAAAACACAGAGTTAAGGAAAGTTAGATTTGGTTTGTATGCTCAAGGATCTCTATGCTGGTTAACGCCAGAACAGCAAAAAATTTATTCTCGTGGAAATTTTGGATTAGGTTATGGCTGGGGATTAGATGTGGAAATAAATTTTAATCCCACAACGACATTAAGGACAGGCATAAATTTTTCCACCTTTAAAGCTGGAATAAATTATTACGATGAAGATCTTGATGCAATTCATAAGACCTATTATTTGTTAAATGATGAAGAAAATTTTATTCCTTGGGGAGACGAGACACCCCCAGATGGTGAGTTATATCATTTGCTTTACAGAAAATACACAGTTAATTATGTTAATATTCCTATAGTTTTAAAACTAAAAACCAGCGAAATTGGCTATTTTACTTATTATGGAGAATTTGGAGGATCTATTGGGTTAAAGACTGGTGCTTTGGTAGACGATAGAATTATTCCTTTTAATTACAGCTCCGATAGTTTAGTCCCTATTATTGATAGATCTTATATTTTGGAGGACATTGATATTAGTAAAGGTACTCAACCAGTGCGTTTTGGCCTTAATTTAGGAGCGGGAGCTGAATACAGCCTTTCCGGAACAACTGCTCTATTTTTTCAATTGAATTGGAATTATTTCGTAACGAACCAACTTACAAAAGAGAGTAACGAAGAATTTTTAAGAAAACAAGTTTCTACAAGTTTTGAAAGGGTAGGTATAAAAGCACTTCCTGGAAATATTGTTTTATCTTTTGGTATACTTTTTTAATACTCCTTCAACACATCCTTTTTATTTATAAAACCTTTTTAAATTTAAATTGTGAATACAAAAAGTATAGAGTCTCATATAGTAAAATGGTTGTCTGATTATTCAAGAAAATCTGGTTTAAATGGTTTTGTTATTGGGGTTTCTGGTGGGATTGATTCCGCTGTAACATCCACAATGTGTGCTAAAACTGGGTTAAATACCATAGTTCTAAATATGCCAATTCATCAAAAGTCAAATCAGTTTGACAGAAGTAAAGAGCATATAAATTGGCTTAAAAAGAACTTTAAAAATGTCGATAGTCACGAAATTAACCTTACGGATGTTTATGAATCTTTTTCAAATTCCTTGCCAAAGGCCTATCAAGATCAATTATCCATGGCAAATTTAAGATCTAGAATTAGAATGTCTAACCTTTATGTTTTTGCGAGTAATAAAAAGTATCTTGTTGCAGGAACAGGGAATAAAGTAGAAGATTTTGGGGTTGGTTTTTATACTAAATATGGAGACGGTGGAGTAGATATATCTCCAATAGCTGATCTTCTGAAGTCTGAAGTTTTTAAGCTTGCAAATCATCTTGGAATTGTATCTAGTATACAAGATGCTAAACCAACTGATGGATTGTGGGATGACGACAGAAGCGATGAAGATCAACTTGGTGCAACTTATGATGAGTTGGAATGGGCTATGAACTATTTACAAGTTAGTTCTAAAGAAAATTTATCTGAAAGAGAGGAAAAAGCACTTAAAATATACCAACATCACCATCAAACAAATCTTCACAAAATGAACCCAATTCCAGTATGTAAAATTCCAGAAAGTTTAAAATCCTAAATATTTATAGAACCTCTGGAGCCAATTCTATTTTTAATAAATCAATATTCTCACTTATAGGTATTTGACAAGCTAACCTACTGTTGTCTTTACTGTCCCAGTTGTCGTCCAACATTGCCTGTTCTGATGATGAAATTTCTGGTAAAACATTTGAAGAATGAATAAATATATGACAGGATGCACACAATGCCATTCCTCCACATGTTCCTTCTACTGGGTACTCGTGAACCTTGAGAAGTTCCATTAGGTTAAGACTCATGTCTGTAGGACCAGAAATTTTTTGTTCATTTCCTTGTCTATCTGTCACATGAATTTTAATATCCATTTTAAAAACCTTTAATTCCAGTAACAGTTGTATACTTTAAAACATTATTTTTATTAGGATGAACTCTCTTAAATGCAGATTGCACCATAATAGCTGCTTCATGAAAGCCACAAAGAATTAATTTTAATTTCCCCGGATAAGTATTTACATCTCCAATAGCATAAATCCCGTCAATGTTGGTAGAGTAGTCTGTAGAGTTGTCCACTTTTATAGCATTTTTTTGGATTTCTAAACCCCAGTCTCCCATAGGGCCAAGCTTTGGTGTAAGTCCAAATAATGGCAACCAGTAATCGCAATTTATTTTAGACAAATCATTGCCTTTTGATTGTACATCTAAACTTATTTTATTTTCATCTTTAGAAATTCCGGATACTTGAGAGTTTAAAATCATTTCAATTTTCCCCTGTTTTGCATAATCCAAAGCCTTTTGAACAGAATCGTTATGTGCACGAAAGTTGTCAGATCTATGAATAAGTTTCACATCTGAAGCATAATTCTCAGCAAAGAAAAGAGCCCAATCTAATGCGCTATCGCCCCCACCAGATATAACAATGTCTTTATCTTTAAATAAAGATGGTTCTTTAACGATATAGTATACTTTGTCGTTTTCAAAACTTTCAAGATTAGCTATATTGGGTTTCCTAGGAGTGAAAACACCAAGTCCACCTGCGATTGCTACCACTGGCGCCTTAATTAAAGTTCCTTGAGAAGTTTTAATAATAAATTCTCCTTCAGAATTTTTTTCAATAGTTTGAGCAGTTTCTCCTAAAGTAAAACCTGGACTAAAAGGTTCAATTTGCTTCATTAATTTATCTACTAAATCCGAGGCCATTATACTTGGATAACCAGGGATGTCGTAAATAGGCTTTTTTGGATAAATTTCTGCACATTGACCTCCTGGTTGAGGAAGTGCATCTATTAAATGGCATTTTAATTTTAGCAATCCAGCTTCAAAAACTGTAAAAAGACCAACTGGTCCAGCGCCAATTATTATAATATCTGTTTTAATCATTTTTTAGACTACTTTTTGATGGAAAATAAATTATATTAAATCTTTGTTAGATTCAATAACTTTTTCCTTAATACTTTCTTTGTATTGAGATAGTTTTTCGAATATTTCAGAGTCATTTAATGCAAGTATTTGAGCTGCAATAATTCCTGCATTTGAAGCACCATTCAGCGCTACTGTAGCCACAGGAACACCTTCAGGCATTTGCAAAATAGATAGTATTGAATCCCAACCATCTATTGAGTTTCTAGATTTAACAGGAACTCCAATGATAGGTAAAGTAGAAATTGATGCTACCATACCAGGTAAATGTGCAGCTCCTCCGGCCCCAGCTATTATAACTTTTATACCATTAGTTCTCGCGTTTTTAGCATATTCAAACATTATTTCAGGTGTTCTATGTGCAGATACAATTTTAACATCTGATTCAATGCCAAATCCTTTTAAAATATCAATTGCTTTTTGCATTACTGGCAGATCACTTTTACTACCCATTATTATTCCAACTTGCTTCATTTTTGTGCTGTTACTTTAACTATTTCTTTTATTTTTTTACCAATTTTAATGGCTTCTTTAATGTCCTTATTAACTACTGTTACATGTCCCATTTTCCTGTTGAGTCTAGATTTCTTTTTCCCATAAAAATGAGTTGAAACTCCCGAAATATCAAGTATTTTTTCAATATTTTTATATAACACATTGCCTTCATTTTTATTTTCTCCAATTAGATTTAGCATGACACCTGGAATTTTTAAATCGGCATTTCCAAGGGGCAAATTTAATATAGATCTTAAATGTTGGTCAAATTGAGAAGTCAAACAGCACTCAATTGTATGATGTCCAGAGTTATGTGGTCTTGGAGCTACTTCATTAATTAATATTTTGTCATTTTCTGTGATAAATAACTCTACGGCAAGTAGTCCAATACTATCGAAACATCTTGCAGTTCGTATTGCAATATTATATGCTTGCTCTTCTAATTCTTTAGAAATATTAGCGGGACAAATAACGTATTCAACTAAATTAGAATCATCGTTAAATTCCATCTCTACTATAGGGAAACAAGTTTCTTCTTTATTTTGATTTCTAGCTACAATTACTGAAACTTCTTTTTTAATTTTTACCTTTTGCTCAATTAAACACTCAAGGTCTGGAAGATTCTCAATATCTTCTAAACTCTTGACTATTTTAACACCTTTCCCATCATATCCAAATTTTGCACTTTTCCATACGGAAGGAAGTTGGAAATAGCCATTGTTAAAATCTGAAATTAATTCGCTTCTATTTTGGTAGTTTTTATAAGCCGATGTTGGTAGGTTGTTTTCAATATAAAAGTCTTTTTGCTTCGATTTATTTTGAATGGTTTTTAAAGTCCTGGAAGATGGAAAAACTTTTTTCCCATTTTTTTCTAAAAATTCTAAGGCGTCAGTGTTTACATTTTCAATTTCTACTGTAACAACATCAACATTTTGACAAAATTTTATAACATGGTCATAATTTGTCAAATCCCCAATTATGAATTCATCACAAATTTTATGGCAAGGAGCATTTTTGTTAGGGTCCATAACTTTGGTATATATATCATACCTAATACTATCGTATAAAAGCATTTTACCAAGTTGTCCACCACCAAGTAATCCTATTTTAAAATCAGAACTAAAAAATTGATTTTCAATCATTGATTAGAATTATTTTTTTACAAATGTAAGTTACCAATTTAAAGAAACAATCATTTTTCTGTAAAATGAAATGATTACATTTGATTGATAAACAAAATGAAAAAAGTAACCTTAGCAGACAAGCACTTTAAATTATTCCTTGAATCGAAGAAGATTCTTGCTGAAATTGATCAACTTTCTGAGGTAATTAACGAGCATTACTCAAATAAAAAACCAATATTTATTTGTGTTTTAAATGGTGCTTTTCTATTTGCTTCAGAATTGATAAAAAGATTCAACCATGAATGTGAAGTCTCATTTGTTAAATTAGCTTCTTACGAAGGATTGAATTCTTCTGGAGTGGTGAAAAACCTGATAGGGTTAAATGAAAACATTAAAGGCCGAGACTTGATCATCTTAGAAGATATCGTAGATACTGGAAACACTATAGATTCTCTATTCGATGAAATAAAACATCATCAACCAAAATCGTTGGAAGTGGCTACCTTACTTTTTAAACCTAACGCTTATCAGAAAAACATACCAATAAAATATCCAGCATTTAATGTTGGAAACGAATTTCTAGTAGGGTTTGGATTAGATTATAATGGCATTGGAAGAAATTTAGAAGATATTTATATAATTGAAGAAAATAAATAGCATGTTAAATATTGTATTATTCGGCCCCCCAGGTGCAGGGAAAGGGACCCAAGCAGAAAGAATCAAAAATCAGTATTCTCTTATCCATTTATCTACTGGTGATATATTTAGATATAATATCAAAGAATCAACAGAGTTAGGTTTAATGGCCAAGGAGTTTATGGATAAAGGAGAATTGGTGCCCGATGAAGTGACAATTAAAATGCTAGAGTCGGAAGTTAATAAACACCCAAATTCGTTGGGTTTTATTTTTGATGGATTTCCAAGAACAACCCACCAAGCCAAGACTTTAGATGATTTCCTGCTTTCTAAAAATCTCTCTATCACTAAAATGATAGCATTAGAAGTCCCAAATGAGGAATTGATTTCAAGATTGTTTTTAAGAGGAAAACAAAGTGGTAGACCAGATGATCAAGATAAGTCTATAATAGCCAATAGGATAAAAGTTTATGAAAACCAAACAGCCGTACTGGCTGAATATTATAAAGCTCAAAATAAGTTAGCTACTGTTGATGGAGTTGGCTCAGTAGATGAAATAACAAAGCGATTGTATCGTTCAATAGATTTATAAATATATGTCTTCTAGTAATTTTGTTGATTATGTAAAGGTTTGCTGTAGATCTGGCAAAGGAGGTGCTGGATCTAGACACTTTCACAGAGATAGAACTACTGCAAAAGGTGGTCCTGATGGTGGAGATGGCGGCCGAGGTGGACATATAATTATAAAAGGAAATAAACAAATTTGGACATTACTTAGCTTAAAGTACAGAAAGCATATTATTGCTCCAGGCGGGGGAGATGGAAGTTCATCATTGTGTACTGGTAAATTTGGAAAAGACGAAATTCTGGATGTTCCCTTAGGAACTGTAGCAAAAGATGTTGAGACAGGAGAATTTCTTTTTGAAATAACTGAAGATGGTGAAGAAAGGATTTTATTAAGTGGTGGAAGAGGTGGCTTAGGGAATAATCATTTTAAATCCTCTACAAATCAAACCCCTAGATATGCCCAGCCTGGAGAATCTGGTAAAGAAGAATGGAAAATTCTTGAGCTTAAAGTTTTAGCAGATGTTGGTTTGGTTGGATTTCCTAACGCTGGCAAGTCTACTTTGCTTTCTGTAGTTTCAGCTGCAAAACCAGAAATAGCAAATTATCCCTTTACAACCATAGTTCCTAATTTAGGGATTGTAGCTTACAGAGATCACCAGTCTTTTGTTATGGCAGATATTCCCGGTATTATTGAAGGTGCTCATATTGGAAAGGGACTGGGCCATAGGTTTTTAAGACATATAGAAAGAAACTCTGTATTGTTATTCATGATTCCTGCAGATTCTAATAATATAATTAAAGAGTTCCAAGTTTTATTGAATGAGTTAAAACTCTACAATCCCGAGCTTTTAGATAAAGAAAAAATGCTAGCTATTACCAAATGTGACTTACTAGACCAAGAGTTAACAGAGGAAGTCAAAAAAGAATTACCCACAAATATTAAAACAGTTTTTATTTCTTCCATATCTCAGACTGGAATTGTTGAGTTAAAAGATAAGATTTGGAAAATGATTCACGATGGAATGGATGGATAAAATAGAGTTTTTGGATCAAAAAATTGTTCTGCTTCTAAACGGTTCAAATAATCTATACTTTGATCCATTAATGTGGATTGTTACAAATCCAATTTTTGGCATCCCTTTCTACCTTTTATTTATTCATTTAATTTTTAAAATCCATAGTTTAAAAAAAGCACTTAGAGTAATTGCTGTTATTGGTATTACTGTAGGATTAGGGGACCTAATCGCACACGATTTAATTAAAGAAACAGTTCAAAGATATCGACCAAGTCACAATATCGAAATTTCAAATCAATTAAATTATTATTTAAAGTCCAATGGTACATTTTATAGGGGAGGTCAGTTTGGGTTTGTTTCCAATCATGCTACAAATATGTCTATTGTTGGAATAATGATTTTTAATGTAATTAAAAATTCATATCCTAATTCATGGATATATTTATTGATTTTTGTCGTTTTAATATCTTACAGTAGAATATATTTAGGAGTTCACTATCTTTCAGATATTATTGGAGGTTGGACTTTAGGATTTATACTATCTTTTATAGGCTCTAAGTATATAAATAAATTCATTTTAAAATTATGATTTCTACTATTGCGGTTTTTTTTGGTGGAGGCTTTGGAGCAGTAGTAAGGTTTTTTATTTCAAAATTCTTTTCACATATTTACAAGGGAGAACTTCCAATAAGCACCTTGTTTTCGAATTTAATATCTTGTTTAGTAGTAGGTCTTTTTTTTGCATTCATTTCAGAATCTAAGTATATAAACCACAATCTTAAGCTTTTTATATTAGTAGGATTTTGTGGGGGATTAAGCACTTTTTCCACTTTTAGTCTTGAAACTATAGAGTTATTGAAATCTGGGAATTACTACTGGGCTATAGTCAATGTTGCTTTAAGCATTCTACTTTGTTTTGGGATGTTACTTTTCTTCTATAAAAAAATAGTTTAGTATTATTTACATGCGTTAAAAATCTCAGGAAAATCGTTTTCATTCCTCATAGCATGTTCAAAACTACTGTATTTGCTAGTGATTTTTTCTAAGCTACAATTGCAAAAGGTTGAATCTAATTTTGCTTTTTCACAGTCATTTAAATATCTCTCTCTGTCTTTATTAGACCATCCACCACAGGATGTGGTTAAAATAAAAGTGGTTATAATTCCTAAGGTAATTTTTGTAATATTCATTTTCTTGTTTTTAAAGTATCCAATATTTGATTTCTAGATTTTAGCGATGGTTTTAAATCTTGTTTAATTTTCATTTTATCTATAAATTTAAAACTTTCTTTTAATATGCTTTTGAGAGAATCTTGCTGAATTAATTCTGCATTATCTTCATTGTCATCTTTTGAAATGCCAACATATACTATCTCTAAACTATCTCTAAGGTCTTTAATTATACTATCAAGTAATCTTGGGTTTTCAGAATAATATTGAATGGATTTTTTAAAATCTTCTTTTTCAAATCCATTGTCTTTTAAAAGCTTATTTGTTATGCTGCTAACGCTATCCCTTGGGATTTGGGTGAATTTTTTATTATTGTATAGATGTGCATTAACGAGCCAAATTTTTTTGATCAAGATTTGAAATTCTTTTTCTTTAATAGGTGGGTGTTTAATACTATATTCTGGCTTTTCTTCTAGACAACTAGATACTGCAATTATTAGAATAAATATTTTAACATGTTTAATCACTTGTTAAATGTTAATCTCATACCTGTGCTTTGGTTTTTAAATTCCCCTTTGTGGTAAACTCTTTTCCCATTTATAAATGTGCTGTTAATTATACTGGAAAATTTAGTCCCTTCAAAAGGAGACCATCCACATTTATATAAAATATTTTCCTTTTCAACAATGGTATTTTTGTTTCTATCCAAAAGAGTTATATCTGCAAAATACCCAGTTCTTAAATAGCCTCTTTTTTCAATTTTAAAGCATTCTGCAACATCGTGACTAGTTTTTTTTACAATTTGTTTTAGATTTATTTGATTGGTTTTCTCTAATTCAAGTAATGCAAGTAATGCATGCTGAACTAGTGGTCCTCCGGATGGAGCATATAAATAGGAATTATTTTTCTCTTCAAATGTATGAGGTGCATGATCTGTTGCTATTACATCAATTGTGTTTTCATTGATTGCTTTGATAAGTGCTTTTCTGTCAGATTCAGATTTGACTGCTGGATTCCACTTAATTAAACTTTTCTTTTCCGAATATTTTGATTCATTGAACCATAAATGATGAATGCAGCATTCAGCAGTTATTTTTTTGCTTTTTAATGGAAGGCTGTTACTAAAAAGTCCTAATTCTTTTGCAGTAGATATATGTAATACATGAAGTCTTGTTTCGTATTGTTTTGCTAAATCAACAGCCAATGAGGAAGATAAATAGCAAGCTTCTTCTGAACGTATTTTTGGGTGCATTTCAAAAGGTATTTTCTCCCCATATTTTGCTTTAAATATAGCAGTATTTTTTCTTATAGTTTGCTCATCTTCGCAGTGAGTGGCTATAAGTAATGAGCTGTTTTTAAATATTTGAGATAATGTCTGCTTGTTGTCCACCAGCATATTTCCAGTAGAAGAACCCATGAAAACTTTAATTCCACATACTTTTTTGGGATTGGTTTTTAATACCTCCTCTAAATTTTCATTATTGGCTCCCATGAAAAATGAGTAATTTGCGATAGAATTTTTATTAGCTATGTCGTATTTTTGTTCTAATAACTCTTGAGTTACAGTATTTGGAACAGTATTAGGCATTTCCATGAAACTTGTAATTCCACCTGCTATTGCAGCTCTTGATTCGGAATGAATATTTGCTTTATGGGTTAGTCCAGGTTCTCTAAAATGTACTTGATCATCAATCATTCCAGGAATTGCTATTAATCCTGACGCATCATATTCATGGTCAAATCCCCCACTTATAGAGCCTTTTTTAATCTCAGAAATCTCAGAATTCTCAATGGCTATATCCCCAACAAACTGTTGATTTTCGTTAACTATTTCAGCATTTCTAATAACAGATTTAATTTTCAAATTTTTTCGATCTTAATTTTAATACTCCAATAAAAGCCTCTTTGAAAATCCCGATATTCATCTTAGACTTTCCTAATTCTCTATCCTTAAAGTGAATAGGAATTTCTTTGACTTTAAAACCTAGCTTAATAGCGCTATATTTCATTTCAATTTGAAAAGCATAGCCTACAAACCAAATATTTTCTAAATCAATTTTCTCTAATACTTTTCTTGAATAACATTTAAAACCTGCAGTAGTGTCTTTTATACTTATTCCTAGAACTAATCTCACATATAGCGATGCATAGTAAGATAGCCAATACCTTGACTTTGGCCAATTGATAATTTTTCCTCCAGGAACATATCTTGATCCAACGCATAAATCTGCAGAATTATTAGCACAATTGTAAAGTAATCTTGGCAAGTCATCTGGGCTATGAGAGAAATCTGCGTCCATCTCAAAAATATAATCATACTTGTTTTTTATAGCCCATTTAAACCCATGAATATAGGCGGTCCCTAGTCCGGATTTTTCCTTTCTTTCTTCAATAAAGACAGACTTATTATCTTTCATTATATCTTTTACAACCTTAGATGTTCCATCGGGAGATTGATCATCCACTATAAGAATATGAAAGTCGTCTTTTTTTGATAAGACAGCATGAATTATGTTAGAGATATTTTCAATCTCATTGTAAGTAGGTATGATTACTAAGCTCTTCATTTTTCTAAAAACTAGAACATATTTTATACAACTTTAGTTGTTTGGTTATTAAACAAATAAACGAATAAATTTCTTTAATAAATATACCTTAACTATTATTAACTTTGCAATACTTGTGAAAAAATCATTTATTATTTTAATGTTAATTCCTGTTTGTTTGTTTTCGCAATCAAATAATATTGATTTACTAGATCATTGGTATATAGAAGGACTGCCATTTACCAATGATGGTGAGTCTGTTTTTAACGATGTTTGGGGATTAGAAATTAAAAATGATAAATACGCAATCATTGGATCTACAATGGGTACCCATATTTTAAGGATTGAGGATAATAAGTTTGAAGAAATAGATTTTGTTGAGGGCAAGTATGCTGGTAATCAGGCTATTCATAGAGATTTCCACGACTACAACGGATACTTGTACTCAATTTGTGACGAAAATGCTAGTTCTCTCCAAATTATGGATTTGAGTTATTTACCTGATAGTGTTCATCTAGTATATGATAGTGATTCATTGATTGTCCGTTGTCACAATATATTTATTGACACTGCAAATGCAAAGCTTTACGCCTGTGCTGTAGCAAATCCTTTTGGTTTTCATGCTCTTAGTGTTTACGATTTAAGTAATCCTATTTCCCCAACATTAATATACAATTACGATGAGGTTGGTCATGTACACGACGCCTATGTTGTCAATGATACTGCTTACTTAAATTGTGGATATGATGGCTTAAGAGTTATAAGATCCCACCCACAAGGATTTGCATATGAACTCTCATCTCTTACCGTCTACCCAGATAAAGGATACAATCATTCTGGTTGGCTTTCAGGCGATAAAAAAACATATATCATGTGCGACGAAACACCTTCTATGAAGATTAAGGCCTTAGATGTTTCAGATTTAAATAATATTACCGTGAGCTCCACTTTTTCAGCAGAGTCTTATGACCAAGCATTGCCACACAATTCTATATTTGTTGATAATATTGCATACGTTAGCTATTATAATGATGGCTTGCAAGTTTTTGATATTTCAGACCCTTTTAATCCTAAAAAAATAGGTTTTTACGATACTTATCCTGGCAGTGATGATTTAATTTACAGAGGATTGTGGGGTGTTTATCCGTTCAATTCGAGTAATCTAGTTTTGGGATCCGATAGAACCTCAGGATTGTATTTATTTGATTTTGAACCTCCACCAATTATTTCTGAAAATCCTTTTTTTATTTTCCCAAACCCTGCATCCAATTACTTATACTTTTATAGAGAACATTTGGACTTAGCAGATTACTCTATAAATATTTACAATGTCTTAGGAGCAAAAGTTGATGAGCTTCAGGGATTTAATGATTACTTAAAAATTGATTTATCTAATTATAGCAATGGAATTTATGTAATTGAGTATGTTTCAAACATTGAGCTTTTTAAAATAAATACTAAATTCTTTGTCAATAATTGAATCATTTATTCAAGAATTTTTAAAATTAATTCCTAAATGAAAAGAAACTAGTATACAATAAAAGAATTAACACTTTAACTTTAAATAAATTATCTACCTACTTTTACAATATGAAAATTAATTTTGAAACTATACTAGAGTCTTTAAAAAAAGTGGTTGAGCCGGATTTAGGAAAAGATATTGTTTCTCTTGGATTGGTTACTGATATTAAAGTGATAAAGAATAAAATAAGTCTTTCTGTTCAGATGAAAAATCCAGCAATGCATGCTAGAAAAAGAATGCAAGATGCCTGCGTATTTGCAATTGAGAGATCTATAGGGAAAGATTTTGATATAGAGGTTAATATACAGGCTATGAAAAAAGCTGAAGCTGCCCAAAGTATTTTACCTAATATAAAAAATACTATTGCTGTGGTTTCAGGAAAGGGAGGTGTTGGTAAATCTACAGTTTCAGCCAATTTAGCAGTAGGGTTAGCAAAAAAAGGTTTTAATGTTGGTGTTGTCGATGCAGATATTTACGGTCCTTCTATGCCAATTATGTTTGATGTTCTTCATTATAGACCTATTTCAAGAGAGATTAATAAAAAGCAGGTTATTGTACCTGCTGAAAATTATGGTGTAAAAATTCTATCAATTGGTTTTTTTGCAGAACTAGATGAAGCTGTAGTTTGGAGAGGGCCAATGGCAGTTAAAGCTTTGAAACAATTAATCTTTGATGCAGATTGGGGAGAATTAGATTATTTGATAATTGATACTCCACCTGGAACAGGAGATGTGCATTTGTCTATTGTTCAATCTCTTCCTTTAACAGGTGCAGTGGTGGTTACAACTCCACAGCCAGTCGCTTTAGCTGATGCGAAAAAAGCAGTTGCAATGCTTAAAATGGACAATATAAAAGTTCCTGTCTTAGGACTTGTTGAGAATATGTCTTGGTTCACCCCTAAAAATCATCCGCATGAAAAGTATTTTATTTTTGGTGAAGACGGCGGTGAAAACTTGGCTAAATCACTGGAGCTTGAACTTTTAGGAAAAATCCCACTTGTAGAAAGTATAAGGCAAAGCGGAGATGTCGGAAGACCTGCTGTATTGCAGCAAGAAACAATAGTAGAAAAATATTATAATGATCTTTGTGATAAATTAATTTTAAATATTGAAGAAAGAAATGCTAAATTAGAGCCAACCAAAGTGGTTGGTGTTGAATATGGCGAACCTAAATGCTCAACTTAAATTGAACAAAACAGAAAAAATAGTATTAAAAGCAATTGATGATCTTCGTCCATATTTACACAACGATGGAGGAGACATGGAATTAGTTGAAATCACTCCTGATAATAGAGTTATAGTTAAACTTTTGGGAGCTTGTCAAACCTGCTCAGTTAGTTCTGTCACTATGAAAGCAGGATTAGAAGAGAATCTAAAGTTATTAATTCCCGAAATTGTTTCTGTAGAAGCTTTACAATAATAGTTTAAAACTCAAATTGCAACCCAATAGATGGTAGTACAGTACCAGCAGTATTATCAATATATCTTAAATTATATCTTTCGGGGCTTGACCCTGTTATAGTCTCATAGCTTCCATCTGTATTTCTAACAGCGATTAAACTTGGTGGAGTTTCAGCTTGGAAGTTATATA
>CAJIYZ010000088.1 GCA_905181675.1 Bacteroidetes bacterium MED-G20 | reverse complement strand
TAGAACTTGCCGCTACAAAGAAAGCAGAATTAGTAAATAATGGAACTATGACAGATGCTTTTATAATTGCTTACAATAATGGTAGAAATGTAAGTCTTGATCAAGCAAATTCTATAAATCCAGATAGGGTAGTAGAGTATAAAAACCCGACAATTTACTATATAGATTTTGGTACTTACGCTTCAGAGATTCCTACTGATTTGAATGGAACTAATTTGAATCTGAGAAATTTTAATATTCAATCTAGATCAAGACTTGGTGGTAGTCAATTTTTTAGTAAAAAATACAATTCGCTTTCAGAAGCACAAATTGCACTTAATTTAATTAGTTCTGAAGAACTTTTAAATTCTAAAATAATTAAATCTACTCGAGACGACTTTAGTTTTAATTACGAATACAAGATAGAAATTGGAGAATTTGATAATATAACAGATGAACTCCAATCTAAGTTTGATAATTTAAAAACACTAGAAATAAAAGGAATTGAAAATGATGGATTAACAACTTACTACACTAAAAGTAGAGATGATTATGAATCAGTAACAACAGATTTGAATGCATGTATGTCTCAGAATTTAGAAAATTCCAAAATCGTTGTGTTTAAAGATGGTATTGAAACAAAGGTTGAAGAAACTTTAAACAATTTTAAATAATCTAGATAATTCATTAATTTTGTTATTATGAGTGAAGGTCAACAGTTTGAACAAGACATTGAAATTTTAGAGTTATTAAACTCTCAAAAATCTATTTTGCTATACAATGATGAAGTAAATACTTTTGACCATGTCATAGATTCATTATGTAAATATTGTGACCACGACACAGTGCAGGCGGAACAATGTGCTTGGATTGTTCATAACAATGGAAAATGTATGGTTAAAAAAGGTTCTTACGAAGAACTACAACCTATATGCAATGCTCTTACTGAGGACGGTCTCAGTGCTAAAATTCACTAATTTTTTCTCACACTTCACTGTCCATTAAGTCTGTTACAACATGGTAGCGAGGATCATCTATTGAAGATTTTATTATTTTTTTTAATTTAGGATCTGCTTTTAAAAGTAGAGTAATACATTCAGGACTAAGATGTGTTAGTTTTAAGTTTTTCTTAATTCTTAAGTACTTTTTGGCAATGTTAGTAATGGCTTCTATTCCAGAATGGTCACTTACTTTAGATTCTATAAAATCAATTTCTATATTTTCTGGATCAGTTTTTAAATCAAATTTTGAGTTAAAATTTTGCACAGATCCAAAAAACAAGGGTCCCCATATCTCATAAACTTTTGTTCCGTTTGGTTTAATTCTTTTTCTAGCACGAATCATTATAGCATTTTTCCATGCAAAGACTAAAGCAGATATTATTACTCCCACAATAACAGCAATAGCAAGGTCTTGCCAAACTGTTATGGCTGAAACTGTTATTAGAACTATTGCATCTGAAGTCGGTATTTTTCTAATAATTCTAAAACTACTCCATGCAAATGTGCCTATTACTACCATAAACATTACACCTACAAGTGCTGCAATTGGGATTTTCTCAATCAATGGAGCGCCAAATAATACAAAGCAAAGCAAGGCAATTGCTGCTATAAGCCCAGATAATCTTCCTCTTCCACCAGAATTGACATTAATTATAGATTGGCCAATCATAGCACATCCACCCATTCCACCAAATAGACCATTTAAAATATTTGCACTTCCTTGAGCTAGACATTCTCTATTTCCACTTCCTCTAGACTCTGTTAGTTCATCAACTAAGTTTAGAGTCATTAAGGATTCTATAAGTCCTACAGCAGCCAGTAGAAAGGCTGTAGAAAGTATTAAACTCCAATGGTTTGTCATGGTGTGAAACAAATCAAATATTTGAAATTGAAAACTTGGTAAAGAACCTTCCAGCCCTTTTCCACCACCATCAGAAATAAAGCTCCCTACTGTACTTACGTTGAGTTCTGCCAATATAGTAATACTAGCTACCACGATAATAGCAACAAGAGCTGCTGGTATCTTTTTAGTGAGTTTTGGCAGTAAATACATTATAAGCATTGTTAACGTTACCAAACTTGTCATTATTAATAAGTCTGAACCATTCATCCAAGAAGTAATTCCGTTACTGGTTTGTTTGAAAAGGTTTAATTGAGATAGGAAAATAACAATAGCAAGTCCATTAACAAATCCCATCATTACAGAGTGAGGAATAAGTCTAACAAACTTTCCAAGTTTAAATATACCTGCAGCTATTTGAATAAAGCCAACAAAAAGAAGAGTAATAAATAGCCATTGCAGTCCTAGGTTTTCCATAGGGTTTTCCAATGTTAAACCTACTTGATTTCCTTTTTGAATCATGTGAACCATTACTACAGCCATTGCACCAGTTGCACCAGAAATCATCCCTGGTCTACCGCCAAACAAAGCAGTCACAAGTCCCATTATAAAAGCACCATAAAGACCAACTAAAGGATCTATACCAGCCACAAAGGCAAATGCTACCGCTTCTGGAACTAAAGCCAAGGCTACTGTGAGTCCAGAGAGAATATCTTTTTTGGGGTCTAGGGAAAAGTTGATAAAAAGTTTTTTCATTGTAGCTACTTAATTTTTTTCAAGCGGCAAATATATACTTTTAGATTTCCTTATAAGATATTAAGGTTATTAAATAATACTTAATGCTAGAGTATTGAAATTATAGAAGAACTACAGTGTTTTATTTTCCTTCAAAAAAGATTCTTTTCAATGGGGTTATATGAACTAAATAGCATTTATAACATATCATATTTACTGTAAGAAAACAGATTTTATTTCATCTAAAAAGAATAGTATCCAGACAATTAATATAAAAGAAAATTAGTTGGGGCAGTTCTAAGTAATCTTTATTGACTCTTTTTAAAAGATAAATATGGGTTAAATCATTAACCTTAATTCTGAGTAGTTATTAGATCTAAAATTAGATTTGTAGGACTTCGAGAATAACTATACATTTATAAAAAATTGGCCTCGTAGTTCAACTGAATAGAATACCTGACTACGGATCAGGCGGTTGCAAGTTTGAATCTTGCCGAGGTCACAAAGGGTTAACTTATTCAAATAGAGTAGGTTATCCCTTTTTTATACCCTAGTCAAATGTTTGGACAGGGTTAGGAATATCCCTAAAATATCCCTAATTAGCTATTTTTTGGGT
>CAJIYZ010000087.1 GCA_905181675.1 Bacteroidetes bacterium MED-G20 | reverse complement strand
CCAGCAGAATATTGAACAAGAACTTTTTTGTTTGTTTTAAGCTCCTCTTTTAGAGTATCTGTAGCTAGTTCAGTTACCATTAGTGTTTTGATAAATAATCGGCTACACCGTCTCTGTTTTCTTTCATTGCATCTTTTCCTTCTTCCCAGTTTGCAGGACAAACTTCACCAAATTTTTGATTATGGGAATATGCATCAATAAGTCTTAAAAATTCATTAACATTTCTTCCAACAGGAAAAAAGTTCATAGCCTGATGAAAAACCATTCCATCCTCATCTAAAATAAAAGTCGCTCTGTAAGGTGTGCTATTACCGTCGGTTTGAACAGCATCTAAT
Source organism: Bacteroidetes bacterium MED-G20 (assembly GCA_905181675.1). Classification (GTDB taxonomy): domain Bacteria; phylum Bacteroidota; class Bacteroidia; order Flavobacteriales_D; family Parvicellaceae; genus MED-G20. Next base: position 33,302 of record CAJIYZ010000087.1, on the reverse strand, counting down.
TCCTCGTCGTATCTTTCGTTAGTAGTATCCAATACTTTTAATATGTTGGCCAAGTTTCTGTTAGCATCTGCCAATATTGGATATGTAACCCCTTCAATTCCACCATTGTCTTTAGGAGTGCTTAACCATGCAAAGTGTACTTCAGGAGTATCACAAGATGCACCAATTAGAATAGTATTTCTCTTGTCAAATTCTGGCATCGCTTCTTGGAAAGCATGTAATTCTGTAGGACATACATAGGTGAAGTCTTTTGGGTACCAAAACAGAACCACTTTCTTTTTATTTTTAACAGCTTCTTCTAAAACGTTAACTTTAAATGTGTCTCCCATTTCATTCATGGCATCCACTTCAATACTCGGAAATTTTTTTCCTACAAAATTTGACATATTTTTTTTTTAAATTTTAATACTTTTACAAATATACTTAAGACAAAAGTTATTGTTGTAAAATATTGTTAAATTTTTTTAAAAACTATGAATAATTCTGTTGAACAAAACCCTTTTCATTTGGCCATACCAGTTCATGATTTGCAAATAGCAAAAGAATTTTATTCTTCAATTTTGGGTTTTAATGAGGGTAGATCGGATGAAAAGTGGGTGGATTTTAATTTTTTTGGTCACCAATTAGTTATTCATCAAACGAATAAAAAGTCAATTTCAAGTAATAATTATGTGGATGGTCAGGGAGTTCCTGTACCACACTTTGGAGTAGTTTTATCCATGAAACAATGGGTAAAATTTAAAGAAAGATTAAAGTCTGAAAATATAAAATTTGTAATAGAACCCTATATTAGGTTTTTAAATCTCCCTGGAGAACAAGCTACTATGTTTTTCTTAGATCCGTCTGGAAATGCACTAGAGTTTAAAGCATTTAAAAATCTAAATAATTTATTTAAAAAATAACAGCATGAATTTAGAACCCGAAATATTTGAATTTCTAAAAAAGCTAAAGAACAATAACAATAGACCATGGTTTAAAGATAATAAGACAACTTTTGACCTACATAATTCTAATGTCAAACAATATTTTAGCGCTTTTTTTGATATTAATAAAGACTACTTTAATTGGGAATCCTTTAAAGTCTTCAGAATTTATAAAGATGTTCGTTTTTCCAAAGATAAAACGCCTTATAAAACTCATTTTGCAATATCTTTTCATAGATCTAAACCTAAATATAGAGGTGGTTTTTATATTCATATTCAGCCAGGAAATACTTTTATAGCAAGTGGCTTTTGGAACCCAAATAAAGATGATTTGTTTAGAATTAGAAAAGAAATTGAATCTGATGGAGATTACTTTAAAGGTGTTATTGAGAATAAGAATATTGTAAAAAAGTGGGATTCTATAAATGGTAACTCACTAAAAGTTTGTCCAAAAGGATTTGATAAAAACCATCCTTTCATTGATTTGTTGAGATACAAGCAATTTATTTTTGTTAAAAATTTTCAAGATAATATTGTTTTAAAAGACAGTTTTAGTGAAATTGTTAGAGATCATTTCAAATTGCTTTTGCCATTTCACGATTATTTTAGTGATGTTCTTACAACAGATTTGAATGGTCAGTCAATTTTGTGATTTTTTTTTAAAAAGATTAAATACATACTTATCCGTTGGGAAATACAAGTCTTCCTCTAAGAAGTCTTTAATTTTTCTCCATTCAAATACTGGAAAATCTTTTATGGGAATATCTAATTTGTTAATGATTTTTGAACTTAGTTTTGCTTTAAAGTAAACTGCAATTAATTGATCTTTAGAATTAAATTCACTCTGTTGAAAGAAGTCAGTAGTGTAAAAATGGTCTAAATCTTTTAAATTTTGGTTCATTTCTTCCATACTTTCTCTCTGTAAACATTCAATAATTCCTTCACCGTATTCAAGACCACCACCAGGAAATTTATAAACATATTTTCCAAAGATGAATTCTCTACTAACAAGTATTGAATCCTGTTTAATAATTAACGCATAAACTCTTATATTAAAAGATTTAATTTCTTTATTCATCTAGTTTAAACTCGGATGTTTTGTGAAATATTATTTCTGGGTAATCTCCTTCGGCTTGAGTCAATAAAAATGGGCTTGGGGCTAGAAATACTGGATTTTTATCCTTGTCATAAGCAACATTGGTAGATTTTCTTTTTATAAAATCTTGAATTGTTTCGTTATTTGTACTTGTCATCCAACATGCTTTAAAAAAGTTTCTAGATACAAAACTACAGCTAGCTCCATATTCTTGTTTTAGTCTGTATTGAATTACTTCGAATTGAAGTTCACCTACAGTTCCTATAATTTTTCTGTTTCCAGGCTGCATTACAAATAATTGAGCTACTCCTTCATCAGTTAGTTGACTAAGACCTTTATCTAGCTGTTTACTTTTCATTGGGTCATCGTTCTGAATTTCTTTAAAAATTTCAGGTGAGAAACTTGGAATCCCCTTGAAATTTAATATTTCCCCTTCTGATAGGGAATCTCCAATTTTAAAAGTGCCAGAATCGTATAAACCAATAACATCTCCAGGATATGCATCGTCAACAACTGATTTTGAAGATGCCATAAAACTAGTTGGATTGGGGAATTTTATTTTCTTTTGGTGTCTAGTGTGTAAGTAGAATTTATTTCTTTCAAATCTTCCAGATACTATTCTTAGAAAAGCAATTCTGTCCCTGTGTTTTGGGTCAATATTTGCGTGAATTTTAAAGACAAAACCACTAAATTTTTCTTCACTTGGTTCTACCGACCTAGACTCAGTATCTCTTCCAAGAGGAGTAGGAGATATCTCAATAAAGGAATCCAAAAGTTCTTGAACTCCAAAATTATTTAAAGCAGATCCGAAAAAAACGGGAGCAACCTTTCCTTCCAAATATTTTTCTTGATTAAAATCGCCGTAAACTCCATCTATAAGTTCTACTTCTTCTTTTAAAACTTCCGTTGCTTCTTCTCCTATGAAATCCGAAAGTGTAGGATCCTGGATGCCATTTAAATTGTAAACTTCCTTTTCAATGCTTGTTTTATTTCCGCTAAATAGATTAAGTTCTTTTTTATGCATATTGTAAACTCCTTTAAAAGTTGCTCCAATACCAATTGGCCAACTCATTGGTTTAACTTTTATACTCAATTTAGATTCAATCTCATCTAATAAATCAAATGCATCTTTTCCTTCTCGATCCATTTTATTAATAAAAACAATTACGGGAGTATCTCTCATTCTGCAAACTTCCATTAGTTTCTCAGTTTGAGCCTCTACACCGTTGGCACAATCTATTACCATAATAACACTATCTACAGCAGTAAGTGTCCTGTAGGTATCTTCGGCAAAATCTTTGTGTCCAGGAGTGTCTAAAATATTTATCTGTTTATCGCTATAATTAAAAGCCATTACAGATGTTGCAACACTTATTCCCCTTTGCTTTTCAATTTCCATAAAATCTGATGTAGCAGATTTTTTGATTTTATTGTTTTTAACTGCCCCTGCACTTTGAATCGCTCCACCAAAAAGAAGAAGCTTTTCAGTTAAAGTAGTCTTTCCAGCATCTGGATGTGATATAATTCCAAAAGTTCTTCTTTTATTTATTTCTTTTTCGTAATTCATTCTCCGCGAATATAGTACTTAAGATTTCATTGCGAAAAAAACATTGAACTGTTCAAATAAAAATTGACACAAATTTTAAAAAACTCATATTATTGGTACATTAGAGTCATGAAAAATATACTTACCTACTTTTTTTTATTTCTAAGTTTAAATTTTATTGCAAATAATTCCTACGATATTAAGCTAATTAGCTCTTCTCAGAACTCAATTGTTGTCGAGTACCAGCTTACTAAGTATTCTCTAATAGATTCCAAAATAATTAACTCAATACAGTTTAAGAAACTTGTTGTCGATGGTGGAAGACCAATTTTGAATTCCGGAGAACCTGATTTAATGAAATTCACATCTAATATTCAACTCCCAGAAACAGGCGTTAGCAACTACACAATTTTAGATTCTAAATACACTCTGATAGAAAGTGTTAATATAATACCTTCTAAGGGTAATTTATACCGAAATATCGACCCTAGTTTGATTCCTTATAAAAAAGGTCCTTTGTACGAATTGGATCTAGACTATCCATCTAATATTTTTTCTCTTGGTCAGCCATATATACAGAGAGACTTAAGGGGACAGACTTTGAATTTTGTGCCATTTCAATACAATCCAGTGCAAAAAACACTTAAAGTATACAGTAAAATAATTGTTAAAATAGATTTTAATGTATCTGTTAAAGGAAACAATGAATTGACTAGAAATACGGAGGAAAACATTTTAAACGAGTTAAAAATTTCTTACCAAAGACGTTACCTAAATTACTCTCCAACTAGGTACAATTCAATTGGTCAAGAAGGAAGTATGTTAATTATTTCACCTGCAGAATATTTTAACGATTTGGCTCCTTTTATTGAGTGGAAAAAACAATCGGGTAGAGAAGTGGTTCTTGTAGATATTGCAGACATCGGAAATTCAGAAACTAGTATTTACAATTATGTGAGAACTTATTACCAACAAAACGCTGATTTTTTATATTTATTGCTAGTTGGAGACCACAACAAAGTTGCTTGTTATAATGCTGGTTCAACTGGTGGATGGAACTCAGAAATTAAATGGTCTGATGCAAAATATGGTTTAGTTTCCAATTCTAACGATTGGTATCCAGATGTTTATGTTGGTAGATTTAGCCCTTCAAATTCAACAGATTTAACTACTATCATTCAAAGAAACTTAGAATATGAAACAAATCCAGATACTTCAGATTATTATTTAAATGCTATTGGACTTGGCTCTAATGAAGGAGCTGGATATGGCGACGATGGAGAAGCAGATTGGCAACATTTAAGAAATATTAGAACAGATTTACTAAACTATGGTTATCAAAATGTATACGAATTTTACGATGGAACTCATAGTGGAGAAGATGCTAATGGAAACCCTAATTCAAGCCAAATTTCCAATGCTGTAAATAGCGGAGTTGCTCTTTTTAATTATACTGGCCATGGCGATATAAATTCATGTGCAACTGGTAATTTTAGCAGCTCTCATATAAACTCTGCTTCAAATAATGGTAAATATCCTTTTGTTGTCTCAGTTGCTTGTAACAATGGAACTTTCACTTCTGGAACTTGTATTTCTGAAGCTTGGCAAAGAGCTACCAATTTAGGTTCTCCATCTGGTTCAATAGCTGCTGCTGGTTCATCTATTTTAATGTCATGGGCTCCTCCAATGGCAAGTCAAGACGAAATTGTGGATATTTTAGTAGAATCCTATTCGGATAATAAAATGCATTCAATTGGTGCTCTTTTTTACAGTGGGCAAATGAAAATGCTGGACGATTATCCAAACCCTGGTAAAGAAGTAGTAGAAACATGGGTTTTGTTCGGTGATCCAACCACTTTATTTAGATCTGATATTCCTAGTGAAATTGTAGTTGAACACAGTGAGACAGAAGAAGTTGGTTTGACATCAACTACTATTATTTGTGACGTAGAAAATGCTGCTGTTACATTATGGAATGGTGATTCTCTAATTGGGAAAAGTAATATTTTAAACGGCCAAGTAGATTTTAATTTTGACTCAATCAACTCAATTGATACTTTGAGTATCGTAATAAATGCCTACAACAAAACACCATATTTTGGAGAGTTAAGGACAACAAATCCACCTGTTGATCCACTTGGCAATTCAGAAGATCTTATTTTTGGTCCTAACCCAATTAATTCTGACCGTCAAGTAAGTTTAATTTTTGAATTGCTTGAAGATCAAGAAACTAATTTTGAAATTTTCAATCCATTAGGTCAATTGGTATATAGTAAATCAATGCTGCTAAACGCTGGGTTTTATGGGCCAAATTATACCCAACTTATACTTGATTTAAGTGAAATTGATTTAAGCTCTGGTATATATTCTTTATCAACCAATATTAACAATAGCAAAACTGTCAAGCAGCTTTTGGTTCCTTAAATCTTCTTACACCCTATGAAACTAATAGAGTGTCCTAGAGACGCTATGCAGGGTTTTTCAAGGTTTATACCTACTGAAATAAAGATTGAATATTTCAATGAACTTTTAAAAGTTGGTTTTGACACACTAGATGTTGGAAGTTTTGTTTCAAAGAAGAAAATTCCTCAATTAGCAGATACTTCGGAAGTAATTAAAAATCTTAAAATAGATAGTTCTCCTACCAAATTATTGGTGATTATTGGAAACGAAAGAGGTGCTAAAGAAGCTGTTGCTTACGATGAAATAAGTTATTTAGGCTTTCCCTTTTCAATATCTGAAACTTTTCAAAAAAGAAACATAAATTCTAGCATCAAAGAATCCTTATTGAGATTAGAAAAGATTCAGAATTTATGCATAAAAAACAATAAAAAATTAGTGACTTATTTTTCCATGGCTTTTGGTAATCCATATGGTGATGAGTGGAGTATTCATATAGTAGCTCACTGGGTAGAAAAATTATTAAAAGACTTTGGAATTGATATTTTGTCCTTGAGTGACACTGTTGGTTCTAGTAGTCCAAAAGTAATAACTTGGCTATTTTCAAAGCTTATTAAAGAGTTTCCCGATGTTGAGTTTGGTGCTCATCTTCATTCTAATCCAGATAATTATTTTGACAAGTTTCAGTCTGCTTATAATGCTGGTTGCAAAAGGTTTGACGGTTCTATTCTTGGTATTGGTGGATGTCCTATGGCTAAAGACGATTTAGTAGGTAATATGGCTACCGAAAAAATCATAGAATTTTTGGACGACAAAGCTGTAAAATTAAAAATCAATAAAGATTCTCTCCAAAAATCTTTGTCCATTGCAAAATCAATTTTTCAATAATTTTATAAAACCTTTTTAATATTTATTCGTTAGTTATTTGAATCTATTATTGTTGATTGATAAACATTTATTGTTCATATTTGTAAAAACACATTGATTTGAAGCGTTTTATACTATTTATTATTGTATTTTATGTTAGTCTCAGCTTTTCTGTTGTCTATTCCCAAGATGAACCCTTAATAGTTATTGCAGGTAGTGTTAATAATGAAAATTATGAAAAACTAAGTGGTGTAAAAGTTGAAATAAAACAAGACAATCAAGTTTTTAAATCTGTTATCACCAATTCAAAAGGCAAGTATGATCCTATAGAAATTCCCTATGGGCATATTTATATAATTAGTTTTTCTAAAAATAATTTTGCCACTAAATCCATTTTAATAGATTCTAAAAGTGGTTATTTTATTGAGGAACAAAGCACCCAGCCTTTTGCCATTCCAATTACTCTTCAAACTAAACAGCCTGATGTTGATTATTCTGTAGTTTCAGATCAGCATGTAGGTAAAATTAGAATTATTGATGGTAATCTAGCTTTAGATAATATTTACAATAAACAAAGAAAAAACGAAATTGATAGACATTTTAAAGCTGTAGAAGAACAAGCAAATTTAAAAGAAGCACAATTCAACAAACTTTTATCTGAAGGAAATAATGCATTAAATAAAGAGGATTATTCCTTAGCAATTTTGAAATTTGAAGAAGCTTTAAACATTCATAACGACGATTTAGTTGAAAGCAAGATTGAGAAAGCCAAGAAAAACTTAGAGCTTATTAATCAAGAAAAAGAATTGAATAAACAGTACAATGACTTAATAGTTAAAGGGGATAATGCTCTATCTACAGGAAATAATACTTTGGCTTTAGAAAACTACAATAAAGCAAAGGAGTTAAATCCAGGAATTCAAACTGCTTATGAAAAGATAAAAGAGGTTGAAAAAGCGAAATTATTAGATCAACAAAAAGAAATAACGGAAAAATTCAACTTAAAAATGAATGAAGCAAAAGCTTCTTTTGATGGTAAAAATTACCAACAAGCTATTGATTTGTATAACGAAGCTTCTTCAATTATCCCAAGTAATAGAAGCCCAAAGGATAGAATTTCAGATATAAACAAAATATTGGCAAATGAGAAAGAAAGCGAAGAGGATTACAAAAATTTAATTTCGAAAGCTGATGCTCAATTATTAGAGAAGTCTTTTAGTGAGGCAATTGATAGCTATGAAAATGCCTTAAAAATTAAGCCCAATGAGTCTCATCCAGCTGCCCAAATTAAAATTGCGGAACAGGGAATTAAAGATCAGATTACAAGTTCTGAAAATGATCGTAAGTACGAAAATATTTTAAAAACGGCAGATAATCAATTGAAAAACCTAGAGTATCAATTAGCCAAATCTACCTTCCAACAAGCATTGGATATTAAAAGTGGTGAAAAATATCCTACCGATAAAATAACTTTTATTGATAATAAATTAAAAGAAATATCTGATGCTAAAAGTGATATGGAACAAGCTGTAAAAGCTTATCAAGCAGAAATACTTAAAGCAGATGCTTTATTTAATGAAGATAATTTTGAGGATGCTTCTTTAAGCTACCAAGCAGCTAAAAAAATTAAAAATGATGAGAGCTACCCAGATCAAAAAATAAATGAAATAAAAATAAAATTAACCCATATAGCAAACCTAGAAAAAGAGTCTCAAAAGAAATATTTAGATTTTATTAAAAATGCAGATGGTAGTTTTAAAAGTCAAAATTGGAAGTTGGCCAAACAGTTTTATAACAATGCATTATCGATAGATGAAAGTCAAGAATATCCAAAAAAACAGTTGGAAATTATTGAACAAAAAATTCTTGATGAAGAATCTTTAATGGCTGAATCAAAAGAGAAATTAGAAAAGTTTAACTCTTTAATAACCCAAGGAGACAAATCTTTAAAAACTGAAGACTTTGATGTTTCCAAATCAAAATATAATGAGGCTAAAGAGCTTTTTCCAAATAATTCCACTGTAGATCAAAAGCTAAAGCATTTAAATTATCTAATTGAAGAAAAGTTAAAATTTAATCAAACTGATAGTTCCTTTAAATTATTAATTGCCCAAGGTGATTCTTTTAGAGATAATGAAAAATGGGAGGATGCTAAAGATAAGTACAGAATGGCCATTAAAATAAAATCTTTAGATACTTATCCAAAACAACAAATTGATTTAATTAATATTAAGATTTCAGAATTATCCAATTCAAATATCCAGACCCAGTATGAAGAACTAATCAAGTCTGCAGATAAATTGTTTTTAGAATTATCATACGATGAGGCAATGAAAAAATTTGATGGTGCAAACGAAATATTACCTAATGAATCTTATCCGATAGAAAAAATCAGAGAGATTAAGAGATTAATTATTGAAAAAGAGACTAAAGACAACGAGTACCAAACTTTAATTAATCAAGCAGATAAAGAATTTGATTCTGAGAGCTGGGAAAAGGCGTTGAACCACTATGTTTCTGCAAAAAACATTTATGACAAGGACCATCCTATTAAAAGAATTGAGGAAATTAATTTAAAATTAGCCGATTTAAAGTCCTTGAAAGATCAAAAAGCATCAAAAAGAAATCAATACGATGAAATAATTAAAAATGCAGATCAACTTTTCCAAGAAAATAACCTACTTGAGTCTCAAACCAAATACCAAGAAGCACTAAAATTATTTGGCAATGAATACTATCCAAAAAAGAAACTATCTGAAATTAAGATTAAATTGGAAGATATTCAGTCCCAAGATGAGGTAGAACAGAACTATAATAATATGATTTCTAGAGCCGATGCTTTAAGAGATGAAAATAAATACCAAGAAGCTAAAATAGTTTATCAAAAAGCAAAATTTATTATTCCTCAAAACCCTTACCCCAATGAACAAATAGTAATTATTGACCAAGCTTTAAATAAACAAGACCAAGATAATTTAAAAATAGAGTACGATGAAGTGATTAAAATTGCTGATGAGAATTTCAACAGTAAAAAATACGATGAAGCTAGAAATTTCTACAAAAAAGCGAAGGAAATTAATTTTACAAATGATTATCCAACCCAAAGGTTAGTCGAAATTAATCAATTGTTATCTGATCTTGCCTCCAAAGAAAATGATGAAAAACAAAATCTTGCCTCCAAAGAGAAATACGATGGTTTAATTCTAAAAGCGGAGGATGCCAAAACAAATAATCAATTAAGTAAAGCAAAACAATATTATCTTCAGGCTAGTAAAATTATGCCTAATGATCCTAATCCAAATACAAAAATATTAGAAATAGAAAAGTTAATTGTTGAACAGTTTGGAAATAAGTCCAGAGAAAAATACGATGATTTCGTAGCAAAAGCAGAAAAGTTTTTTAACGATAAGAATTTTGATAAGTCTATAATCTATTATAGAAAGGCATTGTCTGTTCTACCAGAAGAAACTATTCTAAAAGAAAAAATAAAGCAAGTGTCTGAAGCCAAATTAATTGCTCTTAACAATCTAGAGAAAAAAAACCAGTATGATTTATTAATTAAACAAGGTAATAGACATCTCTCTTCTAAAAGTTATTCTTTGGCAATTGAATCTTTTCAAAATGCTGCAAAAATCAATCCTCAAGGTGAAATGCATAAAGATAAAGTAGTTGAAATTAATAAGCTTATGGATCAAGATGCATCAAATGGTTTATCTAGCAACCAATCTGTTTTAAATAGTTATAGCTTAATGTATGGTAAAGAAGTTTCTGGAAAATACAGCGAAGACCAAATAGATAGAATGTTGGGTTCTGAAAAATCAGACGATTTTGAAAAAATGGGAATTGAAGCTGACTTTAAAAAGAATGTTGCCGAACAATTTGCCATTAAAAATAGATCTAAGCAAGAATTAAAAACAAGTCTTCAAAACGATCAAATAAGTGTTTTTTATAAAAATATTCAGAAAAGCTTTGAAAACAGCAACGATTCAAGGTGGAATAATATTCCTAAAGTTGTGGATTACAAAGAAATGAATATGTCTAATCTGAATGAGATTTATTTATTTTCATTAGAAAACACAACAAGAAACTTCAATAAAATTGAAACACAAAATCAATTACTTGAAAATAAAGAAGTTTTTAGATCAGAAATAATTGCTAAAAACGATTTATTGACCGGAAAGTTTTTTGACAATAAATCTGTCAACGATTTGGAATGGGTTAATCGGGGAATTTCAACTACTTATTCAAATTCTATAGAAAATGAATTAATATTGACCGATTTTGAAATTGAAAATATTGCTAGATTAAGTAACAGAGACCTTTTAATCGATAAAATAGATAGCTACAAAGAAGATCTTTTGATTTTAAATGAAGACGAAGAAGGACATTCTGAAAATTCTACTTATAACTCTCATATTTTTACTGAAAATATGATGGGTCTTTTTAATACTAATACTTCAAATTTAGACGATACAAGACAAACTAAAATTATACCATCTTTCGGTTACTACCAAAATGATTATTTTGATAATAATTCCACAATTAAAATTAAAAGTATTAATAATAATTATAATAACTTCGAAAGTTCTCAAACTCTAATATCCAATCTTAACGAATTTGCTTTATCTGCTGACGATCCAAGAAATATCAACTCATTTAATTTAGATCATTATTTAGATAAAAAACTTTCTAAGGCTTCTATTTGGAGTGATGTAGGTATAGATAAGGTTTACAATCTTCATTTTATTAACGAGATGTATAAAGATGAGCGAAGTTTGGATAATGAGAATCATGAAGACAATAGAGTTTCCAACTCATTTAATTTGGAACTTTATTCAGATAGTTATCACTCTTCTCAAGTTCAAGTTAATAAATCCGACCTTTCTGCAGATTATTTAAATGCTCAGTATCTTGAGCAGGCTAAAGAAATTTCAATTAATAAAGCTTCTAAAATTAACATTCAAAAGTTAGCGCAACAGTTTCCTGAAGGAATTACCGAAAAAGTATATGAACGCAAGGATAGTAATGGAGACGTTTCTGAGTTAACTATTGTTAGAATTGTTGTCCGAGGAAATAAGGGCGATGAATATAAAAAAGTAAAGTCTAAATGGGGTGTGAGTTACTTTAAAAATGGAGGAGTTATCACCCAAAACATGTGGGATACAGAGACTAATTAATTTAGTTTTTAATTAGTTTTTTGGTGAATAATCTGTTCTCATTATTTTCTATTAGTAACAAATAACTTCCAGCTTTAAGATTTAATATACTAAAACTAAGTCTGTTTGGTCCACTGTTAACTAAGTCGTTGTAAAGTACTGAAACCAATTTACCTTCAATACTATAAATAGATATTTTCAAATCTAAATTACCCTCAATGGTAAAATCATAATTAACAAAGTTTTTACTTGGGTTTGGAAATAAAACTCCATCTGTAAATTTAGGTTCTAAAAATAAATATGGAATAGGCTCTCTACAGGTGTCAGATGTAGAAACGCTACTAATCCAACTACCATTACTACCAATTTTCCCAAACATTCCAGATATCCACGTTCTACAAGGATCATCGTACTTTCTTTGAATGCCACTATAATCTCCCCAACGGTCTATATTCCCACTTAACCTGTCAATAGCTCTGTCTCCTTTATGAAGTTTGGTATAACTACTGTACTTTTCTTCATTGTTCATATACATACACGAAACACCGTTCGTATCATAAATTGAAGTATAATTAAATCCAATTACACATTCCTTTTCGTTTGGATTTATTGCTGTAGAGGCAATGTTTGGATATCCAAAATCTATAATTGAATCTGATATCATTTTTGATTCTACAAATGGATTTTGCTCGTAATTGTAAATTATTCCATGGTATATACCAGCAGTTCCATAATTAGTATCCATTGAATGCTGGACAAATTGTATCCAATCCTCATCAATAATTGCCCCTAAGACTCTAGAATCATTGGTAGCTAATTCCTTGCCACTATATTGTTGCCCATTAGGACTCAAAAAATAGTGATCATCGAGACTTATTCTTTGAATTGACAATTCAGAGTTGTTGGATTTTTGACTATTCTCAATTTTTATTAAGTACAAACTATCGCTTTCTAAAGAAAAGTTCCTATTGCTCAATAAATACTGTTCTTTATCTTGTAATTCTCTTGCTCCTTTTACTGGGTGAATATTTCTAATATTTATAGAGTCGTCCTTAATGTCTGACCACAAATTAAAATTAAGTGAATCTAAACCAGAGTATCCGTTTTCTTTATCGATTTGCCAGATTATAGACTGGTTAAATCCTAGTTGCCAGCTAACACCATCTAACAATAAATTTCCGGTAATGAATAAATCATCTTCAGTGATTGAAATAGCTGGATAATCCGTCCAATGACCAGTATTTAAAGCATCCCCTGTAAGCATATAAACATTCCAGTCGTCCATAGGATTCTTAGTTGAGGAAAATGCTACACAAACATGACTATTGGCAGGTTTGTTACCAACTAGGAATACCACAATAAACCTGTCTTCTTGGTGGTCGTAAATAAACTTTGGATCGTATTTTTTTACAAATCTTAAATTGGTAAAAGTAGAGGTTAAGGAATTTAAAGTTCTACTTAATAATAAAGTGTCATTTTCTACATCATATATAATATAGGATGAGTTTATTCCAGCAATAAGAATTCCATCGTTGGAAATGGCCAAGGTATTGTCATTGGGAACTTTATTGTTATATAAATTACCCTCGAATCCGTTTTCAATAATAATGGAAGGTGTATTTTGAGACTTTCCCAAATGGTTAAACGCTTTTATTCTAGGATATTTTAATACTATTTCCTGTTTTTGAGCTATTAAAAAATCATTATATGAATTTCCGCCAGGGCTCGTCATTTGCATTGATTGAACTGTTGCTTTCCAAGAATCAAGGTGATCTCTAAGATTAATAGTACTCATTATTTTAGTGGAAGAGGTTTTCAAATTCTGAGAAAATATTCCACTGTAGGAAAGAATTACAATTAAAAAACAACTAAAAAAACATTTCATGCCAAAAGATAATTTTTAAAAAGGTACAATATTGAAAATAGTGTTAGGTAAATAACACCTAATATGGCTAAATAATTTAACCACTTAGGTGGAATAAACTTCTTATCTAAATACTTATTGACTACTAAAAAATTAAAAACTGCAATAATAGGTGCAATAATAAAAGAAATAGATGTTGCGAAGTTTACTAAAATTCCGAAATCTCCTGATTTTTCAAATTCATTGGTTATTAAAAAAGTACCAGTAATTAATATTAAAACACATATGGCATATTTATTTCTTATTATCGATAAATTTGGGAACAAGAGTTCGGTTGTTTTATTAAGTACCCTGCCATATCCATCAAATACCGCTATACAGGTTCCAAACATTATTGAAAAGGTACTGGATGCAATAATTATGTAACTCCAATTACCAAATATCTTTGTATAAAGATTTACTACTTGATTAGCAAATAAGTGACTCGAGGTTTCCATTACTTCTGAAGTACCATAAATTAAAAATGCACCAAGAGTAATAAAACAAATAGAAAGCAACCCAGAAATTATATATCCAAAATTAAATTCAAAAAGTGTTTCTTTTAATGCAGGATGGTATTTAGAACTTTTTATTTTTTCAACTGTCCATAAGCTATTCCAGGAACTTAAATCTACAGCAGTTGGCATCCAACCCATTAAAGGAATAAGAAAAAACCATGCATCACTATTAATAGATTGATAACTAATAAAAACTACATTTTTATTTACAGGTCCATGAAAAATACAAAGGCTAAAAGCAGTAAGAGTAGATATTAGCAGTACCAATCCAATTATTTTAATCAATTTATCTAATATTTTAAATTTTCCAATAATTAAAATCCCACCACAAATCATAAAAATTAAAATACTAGATAGACTACCGCTTAATCCAATTTTATTAAGCTGAAATAAATTTTCCATAAATCCTGATGTTACTTTTCCAACAGCAGCACACACAAAAAACATGGAGGAAACAGTTATTATAAAATAGGTCCACAATGCCCATTTACTTAGTTTTTGGTATCCTTCTATAATACTCGTTCCTGTTGCATTTGCATATCTTGAACCGAACTCGAAAAATGGATATTTTAATACATTAGCTGCTACTACAGCCCACAACAGTCCAAATCCGAACAATGCTCCAGCTTTGGTGCTTTGAACCAAATGAGACACTCCAATGGCGGTACTAGCGAATAAAATTCCGGGACCTAAAGTGTTTTTCAAAGATTGAATACGTTTCATATTCTTTTATTATTTTCTAATTTAATATTTTCATTCATATTTTTTTTAGCTTCGGTATAAAGAAAATTTAATTAATCATGTTTTTTTATTTTCTCCTAAATTTCGTTAGATGGTAGAGATTCCTCTTTTCAATTCGTTTTATAAGCATCCAATTTTATTAGATCTTTTTGAAAAAGACTCAAATATGAGTTCTTTTCATGATGGAACAGACTTAAGTTATATGAATCATGATTTTTTTGCGAAAAGAGATTTGAGCAAAGAAAACAGAGAAATTCTTTTTGATGTCATTAGCCAACAGTATTTAGATTGCGAATTAACCCCTCCTGAAAATCTAGAAGCTCTAAAAAATAAGGGTGTTTTCACGGTTACTACTGGCCATCAGCT
The DNA here is from genome assembly GCA_905181675.1 of Bacteroidetes bacterium MED-G20. Classification (GTDB taxonomy): domain Bacteria; phylum Bacteroidota; class Bacteroidia; order Flavobacteriales_D; family Parvicellaceae; genus MED-G20. The sequence goes on along the minus strand of CAJIYZ010000087.1, from coordinate 17,786 downwards.
TTGTGTATTTGGAGGTCCGCAATACTTTATTCATAAGATTGTTTCTGTTTTAAAAATGGTGGAAAATTTAAAATCAAAGTTTCAAGATTTTGACTTTATTCCAATATTTTGGATGGCTTCTGAGGACCACGATTTTCAAGAAATCAGCTCTTTAAATATATTTAGTAAAAATCTTTCAATCGATAAAGAAGATGGGTTAGGTGTTGGTCATCTAAATCCTGAAATATTCATGCCAATATTAGAATCCTTAAAAGATCTTTTCAAGAACGATGCTAGATTTAATAATTTAGAATCTATTTTTTCAGCTTCTTTGAGACAGAAAAATTGGGCCAATGCAACTAGATATTGGATTTCTAAGATTTTTGAAAAAGAAAACTTGGTAGTGCTAGATGCAGACGATTCAAAATTGAAAAAACTATTTATTCCTACTATTAAAAAAGAGCTAGAAGAGCAATTTATTTATAACTCTGTATCAGAGACCAATAAAAACTTGAGTGCATTGGGTTATGAACCTAAAATTAATCCAAGAATGCTTAATTTGTTTTTCTTTGGCGATAAGAAAAGACACAGAATAATTTTTGAAAACAATATTTTCAAAATAGGAGAGAGGAACTTAAATTTAAAAGAGGTCTTGAACCTATTAAACAGCTCACCAGAAAAATTTAGTCCTAATGTATTAATGCGACCTCTCTACCAAGAAAATTTACTTCCCAATTTAGCTTATATAGGAGGCCCGTCGGAATTAGTTTACTGGACTCAATTAAAAAAATCATTTGACTTAGCAAATCTAAATTTCCCAATACTTATTTTGAGAGATCATTTTCATTGGATGACTGAAAAAAGCTATAAAAAATGGAAAAGCTTGGGTTTTTCGGATAACGATTTAGCAAATGACCCAGATACCTTAATTAAAAATACTCTTCTTTCGTCAAATAATGAAATTCTAGATTTTAATAGTGAAAATGAATTGCTTATTGAATTATCACGAATTTTATTAGCTAAAGCACAGAGTATTGAAACTACATTAATTCCATCTGTTAATGGTTCACTAAAAGGAATGAAAAGTAATTTGGACAAGGTCAGAAATAAATTTCTTCAGGCTCTAAAAAGAAAGGAAGAGTTTAAAAAAACTCAGCTAAGTAAAATATCTAGTCAATTACATGATAATGGCACTTTAGCAGAAAGAAAAGATAGTTTTATTCCCATGTATGTAAGAAGCGAAAAAGATTATATCAAAACTTTAAAAACTTATTCTAAACCAGAGAATAAATGTTTGAAAATTATTATTTATTAATAAAACAGTTTGTGTACTTCTAACATATATTTAGCTTGATTAAGCAGTTCTGTTAGGTCTTCAAATTGATTTAAATTAAATATTAAATTTACTTTGTCTAACGGTGTATTTAGTATTACATAGTTAATTCCCATTATATTATAAATATAATCTTCTAAATTTTGGTCTATATTTTCAACAATTTGAAAAAGTTCATTGTATTGTTTCTCATCACATACATAGTTAATATTGTTAACTATAATAGAAATCTTTTTACATGAATTACACTGAACTATAGTTCCTACTTTGTTTTCGTGTAAAAGCTTTTCGTTTTTTATATGATTGTCAAACATTTTTAATTTCAAGATTATTAAGAATGGCAATTGTTTTTTTCATTAAAACATTTTCTTCAATCTCGGCATGTATTTTTAAGTCTTGTTGGAAAATACTCATTTGATTTAAAAATATTTCAAAGTAAGATAGTTTTTTTCCGTTAGGAGAATATTTTAATAGAACTCTTTGAAGGTCATCAATTTCATCCTTATTGTCTTTATGATGCTTCATAAGTTCAAATGCTTTTTTCTGATTTTCAAGGACGAATATTAAATCTTCTTGAGTATTAAATTGCATATAATTATACAAAACCTTACAAAATGGAAATAGTATTTCATCTTCAGTTTTAAAATGTGAAACAATATCTTTTTTGTACTCTTTGAAAAAATTAATTAGCACATAATTAAATGAAAAACTTTCTTGCTGGGTTAGTTTTAAAAGACTTTGTTCTAGCTCAGGAATTCTTTTTTCAAGATAATATTTATGAGATCTTTCAAGATAATCTACTAACTCTGGAATTTTATAATTTCCAAATTTAGCTTTTTTTAAAAAACCTAAATCATTATAACAATTAATAAGATCGGCTAATAAATCAACATTGATTTCTTCTTTTGTGCAAATTGCATTTAAATTTTCAGTGGATTCTGGAGCAATTTCATAACGATTAAATAGGTGGTTAATATTTCTATTGTATTTGGTTATAAATTTTGGTGAATATAAAGTCGATATCATTTAAAATACTTTTAAGCAAATTAATTGATTTCCTTACTTTTTATCAATACCTATAAAATGGTATTATACTTTTAAAATTGGTGAGATATCTTTAGTCCTAATACGTTTAAAGAAATTGGGTTTTCTACATTAATATCATTTATTTTTAAATATTTAATCTCCAAATCTGTTTTTTTATTTAGTTCGTACTTAATTCCAGATCCAAATCTTGTCTTATTAAAGAAGTAGTTATCCGATGGGCTTAATAAAAAGTACAACTCTTGGTAAATATAAAATGCAATTTTTTTATTGATTTTGTAATTCATCTTTAATCTAGTTCTTTCATATAAATCATTGCTACTATAACGGTCAAAGTTTATTTGTGTTCGGAGTCTGAAATTAAAAGATAGATCTGAAAATTTATGTTTGAAATTCAAATCATTATGGAATCTATTGGCAATTATGTAAGAAAATTCTTCATTTAAAACTTTAAATCGCCATGCAAAACTGGTAGTTATTTTTTTATTTAACTTTTTATTGATTGAAAATTGAGTGTAAAACTGAGACATTTGTCTGGAGTTGTCAAATGTTCTAATTTCTGTTTTATTAGAAAATAAGGTTTTTTTATTGATTTTTAAGCTAGTTTTTAATTTGGACCAAGTTCCGAAATCTTGTGCTATTTCTTGAGAAAATACAAAAGCAGGAGAAATTAGTAATAGCAAATAAACAATAGACTTCATTAAATAAAATTTGCAATACGTATAGTGTCAATTTTAATAATTTCTTTGCTATCCTCGATAGTAATATTCCTAGAAATTAAACTGTCTTGTCCTTTTGCACAATTCATACAATCACTGTATAGAAATATCTCGTAGTTGCCAGTGTTTAAATATTTAAATTCAAATGAACCATCATAGCTTGTGTTAACATCGTCGTTGTGGGTATTGTTTTCTTGTCCGTAAATTATAAAAACTTCTAAGTCTTGCGCTTCATAACTATCCACAATATTTCCTAAAATATTTATGTTATCTACCATGACTTTTCCTTCTATAGATGCTCTTCCTCCAACTCCTTCACTTTTTGCGCAAGAGAATAATGAACTAAATATTATAACAGTGAATAAAATTTTAAAGCTTTCCATTTTATTAATTATTGTTTAACATAAAGTTAAAAAAGGATTTGAATCTTAAAATAATATATCCTAATTAGTTATTAAAAAAAATATATCCATTTAATGATGAAGCAATTATAAGCCAAATTAGATAGGGTAGTATTAAGACAGAATTTAATTTTAATTCTCTCCAATATGAAAAAAGTATAAAACCGATTATAAAAGTTAAACTTAATATTGTAATAAGCCCAAGCAATACATAGTGAAGATTAAAAAAGATAGGATTCCAAGAAATATTTAGAATTAACTGAGCTACATATAGTTTTATTAACTTTTTCCTGAATCTGTACTGGCAAGAAATACTCATGTAGAAAGCAAAGCAGATCATAATGATAGTCCAAGCTGCACCAAAAACCCATCCATCAGGTTCCCATGGTGCTTTAGTTAAACTAGAATACCATTCTGAAGTTCCACCATCCCCAGAAAGAATTATTCCTAAATACAGACTTAAAAAGTTAATTATTAAAAATAATAAAGTTCTTAAAATCACTTTTTAGAGAAATTGCTTACTGCAAAAATCCCAAGTCCAATTGGCATAAGCATAACCCCAAAAAATATTGATAATCTTGTAACCCATATGTTAGACTTTATTTCTAAACTTTTTCTCCATATCCATCTAGTTACAAAAATATCGCCTGCAACCATATGTGCCCATGTTGCAGTAATTCCAGCTTTTGTTCCAACACTAGCAGCCAATCCTTCAATAAACCCTGTTGAATCTGAAGAGCCTGAAAAGAGATCAATTAAACCTTGAGGATTATAACCCATGATTAGAAACCAAAAAGCGATTGGTCCTAGAAAAAACCAAGGTCCAGAAAGTAGTTTTTTTGTTTTTTCTTTCTCAGGATTTATCAGCATTGCTATCCAAAATGGTCCTACCCAAAAAGTTGAAAAAATAAATGAAATGTCATAGATATCCATAATTAAGAGTTTATATTTTTATTTGTAGGCAAATGTAAAAATTCCTAGGCATAGATGGTATTATTCCTGGCCCAGGGTAAGCTACAGCTCTTCTTGTGAAGTACGATGCGTTATTTATATTATTTATTCCAGTCTCTATTTGTATTTTTTTGTAGGTATATTTTAAAGACAAGTCCATAACTGAGTAAGAAGGAATTAATCCTACTACGGCATTTATTTGTGAATCTGAATTTGTAGCGTCTGAATAGTGTTCTTTTGTAAAACTATATTGGTAGGAAATAGATAGTTTATCACCACCTACTGTCATTCCGGATCTAAATATTAACGGGGGAACCATTTCCACTTTTTTTCGATAAAATGCAGAAATATCAGAGCTGATATACATGGCATTGTTGTAAGCGATATTTAAAAATGTTGTCCATTTATAATCTTTTTTATCCGAAAATATTTTCCACCAATCACATTCTACTACAGATTCAAATCCATAGGTTCTAGATTGAGAAATATTGGTTCTGTACTGGTAAGTATTGTAAAGATTGGAATCAATTTGTATAGTATTCCCAATTCTATTATTATAAAACAAGTAGAATAAAGAAGCATCAAAATAAAGGACGTCTTTTAATCTTCCTCTTATTCCTAAATCGCTATTGTATCCTTGCTCATCTTTAAGTACAGGATCAATTCTGAAATTAGGATTTCTTATTTGCATGTCGGTGAAATTCACACTTCTATAATTTTGTGAAATGTTGGCGTAAATTTCAATTTCTTCATTTAACTTAAAGTTAAATCCAATTCCTGTAAGAAGTAAATCTCTATTGTTTACTCTTTTAATATTTGTAACAGTATCAAAAATTAAATTACCGGCAAGATCATTATAGGCTGTTCTATAATCGCCATTAGCTGATGTAGCAATATATTCATACCTTAATCCAGGTGTAATGCTTAGTTTTTCAGTAATGTTGAATATGTGTTCTGCAAAAACAGAAAAGTTAAAGCTTGGGAAAATATAATTACTTTCTATATTGTCAGATGAGATACTAGAGGTGTTATTTGAGAAATAAAAATCTGGCCCACTTAAATTATTGGACTCTCCTTGTGTGTTTTCACTATTCCCTCTGTAAACTCTTGTTCCAACTACAAAAGCCCAAGGCAACTTATTTCTTTCGTATAAATGAATAAGTCTAGTTTCGTTGCCAATATTTTTAAATTTACCTGAAATTAAATTCCTATCCTCTCCTGGATCAATTCTGTTTATTTGGTCTAAATATCCCAAAGATTCTCTAGAAGCAATTAACCCAAAGGTTCTAGAATTTAGTCTAGTACTAGAATTAAACTCATAATCTAACTGAAATGCTGCCAAATTCCAATCTACTTTAAACCAATTTCGTTTTCTAAATGATGTGTCAGGATTGATTGTAAATGCTTGATCTGTTAGACCACCAGGTTGTTGAGCTAGATAGTTCATTTTAGTAATCTCAAAATTTAAATTTGTTTTCTCATTGGGGGAGTAAGTCAAATGCAAGTATCCATTTTTTAAATTAAATGAAGAATTTGGCCGCCAATCATCTCCGAATTTAAAGTTTGCAAAGCCATAGTATTTGAACTTTTTATTGGTTCCACCCAAACTAACAAAAGAATTATTTAAGTTGTAAGAACCTACTGTATGTCTAATAACAGATTCTATTTTTTTGTTCGAATTACCGTCTTTTAATTTGAAATTTATCAAACCACCAAATTGCGGACCAAATTGTAAAGATGCAGCTCCTCTAATTAATTGAATTTCTTGAATTGCTTCAGATGGCGGACTGTAATAACTTTCTGGATAACCTAAAGCATCTGCACTAATGTCGTATCCATTTTGTCTTGTGTTGTAATTGGAGTTTCTACTAGGGTTTAAGCCTCTTCCTCCCAATCCCAACTGAATTCCAGCACCATCGCTTTCCCATATATTTATTCCCGGTATTTTTGAGTAAATCTGTCTACTTTGGTTGGTAGCTTTATTAGCGTCTAAAGACTCCACGGAAATAGCTTCTGTTTTTTTACCTTGAGTAATCATAACTCCTTCAATAGCTCGCAACTTTCTAATATTGAATTCTTCGTCTTGTTTTATTTCATATTCTTTTAAATCATAGCTTAATTCTTCAAGTATAATTTTCGGTAAATTTAAGTAGGACTGGTTTAAATTTATGGTATCGCTCTTTTTGGTAAAACCAGATAAATAATAACTAATTACATACTCTCCGTAGTTGATTTTTGGAATCGTAAAAAACCCGAGATTATTTGTGTAAAAAACCTTATTTATTTTCTCTATATATACTGTAGTGTATGCTAATGGATTGTTATTTGATTGGGTGATAAATCCTGATATCTTACCTTTTTGGGATAAAATTTGAATGGATAAAAACAATAGTAAACCTAGTAATTTAATTTTCATAATCAAGTATCCATTCTTTATTTGTAAAACCTCTTTTAGATTCAGATAAGTTCTGTTTTGGATCTATAAATTTTCTACTGCCTTTGTTAAAAAGACTTACTGTAATATCGGCTGTTATTTTTGGGTTATCTCCCATTTTTATGATTTCTCCATTAGATTCTATTATGGTTGAATCCTTAAAGGTATCGGATAGATAATGGGCATATTGTAAAATCATATCTGGTTGAGTAGACATCATTTTTTCTTGTTGTGGTGTTAAATAGTCTCTATTTTGGATTAACATTTTTCTATCCATTTTTGGTTCGTGTATATAAAATTGAGAATACCCAGCTTTTTCAATTAGCATTACTCTCCAGCTAAATCTATAACCTTGTTCTGTCCAAAATAATTTTCCTGGATATAGAATAAATCTCATAGGTAAAAAGAACTGAACAGTAAAAAAGCCTATTAAAAAAACCTTTAATATATTACTGTTCGAAGATGTATAATTTTGTTCTTCTATATTGAATTGACTTTTTTTAAGTAAACTATATTTAGAAATAAAATCAATTATTTTTTTGTGAAAATTATCGTTAAAGAATATTAATGTACTTGCAATCATAACATAAGGAAAAACGCCTATGGGAAACATAACTGCAGTCATAATATGAAAAACAAAGGCTATACAATAGCCAATTACTCGCCATCTTCTAGAAATAAGCAGGAAAAATATTAAGATATCAAATATCGCACCTACCCAACTAAATATGTATGCTGTAAAGTCATAAAGTAATAATTTCCCAATTATTGGAAAATCTGACTGGTGTTTTAGCCAATTAATTAGGGGTTGTGCTTCAATTAACCAGTGGTAATTAAGTTTGGATATTCCAGCAAAAAAATATACTATTCCTATTTGAAGTTTAACAATATTAATTTGCCAAGCACTTACTGTGTTTTTTCTTTTACAAATCCCAAAATAAGTGTCCAAAGAAAAATTCCTATTGGCTGGTAAGAAGATTAGTAGCAAACTAATTAGTGAAATAAAATAATAATGATTTAAGTAATTGGTTTTGTCAATTAATTCTATGTAGGTAAACAATGAAAAAAATACTATGGTATTAAATTTATAAAATAAACCAAAAGTTATAAATATGCAGGATATTAATAGAATTGAAAATACCACATACATATATGGAGAGGGTAGTGGACTTATCCAATCAAAACCATAGTAAGTAAAAAAAAAGGAAGGAACTTCATACAGGTCATAAATCCACCCTTTTAAAGCAAACCTTAAAGTGCTGAAAAACATCATTATTCCGAAAATGATTCGAAATACTAAAAGTGGAAAAATACTAACGTGGTTTTTAGTTAAGTGGTTTACCCATTTATTAATCCCCGTCATTGTCTTGATAGGTAATTAAAACACCCAATGCAGATGTCATGTCTACTTTGATATATGGAACTAATTGCTGTAATTCTTGATAAGTTTGGGATACTTGTGACTTGTTATTAATTATCTCTTCGCTTAGAGGCCCATTAATGCCATTTAATTCTTCAAATATAGCAAGAAATTGGTTGTCTATCACTCTAGATAACTGCTGGGTATTTTGCTCAGCAGTTACAAAGTCCATATAGTCGTCTAATCCAATTCCATTGTCGTTATTTAAGTAACTCGAACCATTTACATATTTTCTAAGAGAGGTTACAGAACGCACTAGATTTTGTGTAGATTTTCCAGAATAATAGCATTCTACTAATCCAGGGAGTTCTAATTGTGAAAAACCATTAAATACGCCTAATGGAAGACCTACCTTTCCTCTTCTAACGTAAAATTCGTAGTGTAAGCACAATGCATTTATTATATTACTAATAGAACTTCCTTGTGAGTTGGTAGAAAAGTTAGATTGAGTAACCTCAAAATCATTGATAAAATCTTCTCTGTAGGTTGCCCATTGATCGGTAACATAGTTAATATTTTGGTTCAAATCTTCTGCCAAAGCCTTGAGATAGTTTTTGGCATTTATATTGTTCTGAAAATAAGTAATTAATTGGTTATCTGTATGTCCAGGTTTAAATAGTAGGTAGTCTAAAGCTTGAAGACCTTTGGAATCATAACTACTTGCATATTCTAAATTCCAATCGGCTATGGAAATAGAATTATTCAATTCAGTAGTGTCAATTGGGAATGTATTGGTTTGTTTTCTTAATAAAATATATTCAGATGGACCAAAGTCTAAAAAACCTATGTCTTGCCAGTTAAGTAATGCATCTTCCCAATTTGTTCTTAGAAGTGTTAGGTTGGAAATACTTGGATTTTCTATAAATGAATCTACATGAATGTTTAAATTAGCAACTTTACTTTTGTAGGCATCCATCGAAGGAATAATATAATTGTCAGCTAAGTTAGTAAGCAAAGATAATTTGTCATAATCTTCATAAAGACAGCTATTGTCTTCTTTTTCAGCATCTACATTATAGTTTAATGCCTGAGGATCAGTACATCCACTTTTTTTACAGCTCTGAATAATCAAAACAGAAGAAATAATAAATAAAACTTTAAATAATCTTAAACTCATAATTTTAGTAAAAATACCAACCAAACAAACACCCAACAGCATTTGTTGAGTGTTTGTTTTTTGATTGGCAATAATTTAATTAACTTAACAACCATATAAGAAAAAAATATTGCTTTTCTAAAAGTCATCTTTTTTATCTGTTAAACCAGCTGCAGCAGCAACTTGATCAATCACAACATTAATTTCTGTAATATTCATTGAAAAACCTGTCACATCTGGAGCTATTTGGTTTACTAAGACCATAACATCAGCACTTGACATATCTGGACTATCAGTAACAAACTGAATTCCGAAAATAAATGCAAGAGCTTCAGACATACTGTGGTTGATACTAGATTGTGCATTACCTGCAGCAATTTGAGATTTCACATCGTTTAAGTAATGTAAAGCCATTCCAGCAACCATTTGCTTAACTTCAGTTTCTAGAATTCCTACTTGAACCAATGCAGCATCTGAATCACCTGCACTTATAGCTGCTCTTCCAGTTCTAAATGCCAAAGAAATATCTGTAGCTGACCCAATATTGTCTTCTAGGTAAGATTTATTAGCATATTTACCCCAAAATCTATTTGTTCCATTAGTTGGATAGTCAAAAGCATCAGTAAAGTATCCGTATGCTTCATCCCAGTGGTGTTCCATTTCTGTATAATATTTTCCAGCAGCAGCGTCAACAGGATCAATGTTATTATCAGTACTGATGCCAGCTAGGTAATTAGAAGTCATTTGACTAGCAAAACAAGCGCCCATCAAACCTTTTTCAATCATTTGCGTCCATTCAATACCAGAAGAATCTTGTAGATATGATCCAGTGACATCTGGACTCCCTGCAGCAGCATCAGTCATCCAACCTTCAAACATTGCTTGAATACCAACATCATCTCCAGCAGTTTTGCTCTTAAGTTGTTTTCCATTATCAATTAAAGTGGTATCTGACCATCCTGTATATGAATTGTCATACATAGCTAGTAAAGTAGCAGCGTCTAATGTTGCAGGTGTAGGGTTACTTCCATTAGCAGTTTTTAGATAAGAAACCATTTCAGAAAGCATGTCCATTCTAGATGTTTGTCCGCTGTAAGAAACTGTATTGTTACCATCAGCATCTGTAAATACGTAGTTGCTTGGAACAACAAGTGCTTGTGCGTACTCGCAACCATCGTCATCTTTTGTTGCATCAGCATCGTAGTTTGTTGCTAGAGGATCTGTACAACCTTTTTTTGCACAACTAGCAAATAATGCAAGTACTGCGCATGTAAATAAAAGTCTAAAGTTTAATTTATTCATTATTGTGTATTTAAAAGTGATTTTCGTCTAATTAATTTTAGGTCAAAAGTAATTCAAGACGGTATATAGAGCAATACCCTATTTATGGTATTTTAGAATGATTCTAAATAAGAAATATTTATTTGTTTTTCAACGCATTTAGAATTAGCTCAGCATTTCTTTTTAATTCAACCATATTATTTTGAATTTTTTCGTCTTTAATTTCCTTAAAAACATCTTCAATTAAGCACTGTCTTATTATTTTTCCATTATCCATGAAAATAATTTCATCTGCAATTTCTAATGCATCTAGAATGTCATGGGTGATAAAAACAGATGAAATACCTATTTTTTTTATGATATCTCTTATTTCTTGTCTAATTTTTGATTTCAGTTGAGTATCTAAACTACTAAATGGTTCATCCAATAATAAAAGCTCAGGGTCTAATGCTAGTGATCTAGCCAAGGATACTCTTTGCTGTTGCCCTCCACTTAGTTCGTGTGGATATCTATTTGGGAAATTTTCCATTTTAATAGTTTCTAGTAGTTTTTCAACTTTTTCATTCTTATTTTTTTTCAAACCAAATTCAATGTTTTCTTTTACAGTTAGATGTGGAAATAGTGAAAAGTCTTGAAATACAAGTCCAACGTTTCTATCCTTTACGTCTTTTATAAATTTATCGCTGCTCATCAATGTGCCATTTATTTTAATGGTTCCTCTATCTGGTCTTTCTAGTCCAGCAATAAGTCTAAATAATGTAGTTTTCCCACTTCCGCTTTCACCAACAATGGCACATATATTTCCAGATTCAATATTAAAAGTACAACCAGAGACTACTTCAAATTTTGAATCAAAAGATTTAGATAGGTTTTCAATTTCTAATATTTTCATAATAAATTTTTTGTTTAAAAACAGCTTAGTTAATCTTTATTTACTCTCAACCTATAATTTAATATGGAAATCATGCTGCCAATTAAAAATATCAAAAATAACGCTGGCAGAGCAGCTTCTCCAACTCTTTCATCTTCGGCATATTCATATGCCCTAACAGCAAGTGTACTTATGTCATAGGGTTTTAAAATAAGTGTTAATGGCAATTCTTTCATTACATCAATCAATACCAGAATAAATGAACTAAGAAGGGCGTTTTTTAACAATGGAAAATCTATTTTAAAAAATGTTTTAATTTTTCCATAGCCAAGTAAGTAAGAAGATTCTGATAAATTTTCATTAAGTTTTAGTGTGTTTCCTTCAATAGAGTTAAAAGCTACCGCTATAAACCTAAATACGTAGGCATAAATAAGTACCAAAAGGCTGTTGTATATTAGATGTCCAATTTCTATATCGTAATGAAAACTAAATAGATCGGTCAAGGATTTACTAGTTCTTATAATTCCAACACCAATGATTGCGCCTGGAATTACGTAACCCAATGTGGCAACTTTAGAAAAAACATTTAATGGTTTAAAATAATTCCATTTTGAAAGGTAGATTAATAGCAAAGCAAGAAAGACAACAATCATTGCTGTAGAAAGACCTAACATCAGGCTTTGGTAAGCTAAACTTATCAAATCGCTATTAAACATGGAATCAAAAGTTTGAATCCCCCAAATTAAAAGTTGTATTAATGGCAGTATAAAGCCAAAAATAATAGGAACAAATACGATACTTAAATAGGTAATTTTTTTCAATCCTTTTAATTCACTTCTGTAATTTTTATTTTTTTGGTTGGTATTAGTTTTTTTTAAGCTATAAGATCTTCTTCCTTTTAACCATTTTACAATAAGAACTAAAAGAAAAACTAAAATTACCAGAATAGCAGATAGGTAAATAGAAGATTGTAAATCCTCAAGAGCTGTCCACGTTCTAAATATCCCTGTAGTAAATGTACTTATGCCATAATATTTTGCAGCGCCATAGTCATTTAAAACTTCCATAAACACTAAAAAAAGACCACCAATTATAGCCGGTGAGGCAAGGGGTAGAGCAATGGAAAAGAAATATTTTCTTTTAGATACTCCAAGTAAATAAGCTGTATGTTTTAGTTGAGAAGGAAAACTTTGAAAAATGGTTCTAGTTCCTGCATATACATACGGATAAAGAGAAAAACTTAAAACCCAAATTAGACCATAAATATTCATCATTTCAATTCTATCTATAGTAATACCCAAATTGCTGAAAATATTTATAAATGTTCCTCCATTTCCAAACAAACCAACATAAGAGTATGCAACAATATAAGATGGAATAGCAAGAGGCATGAATAATAGCCATTCAATAATTTTCCTAAATCTAAATGAATACCTAGAGACAATCCATGCAGCTGAAGTTCCAATTATAAAGGTCAATAATCCCGTACCTATAATTAAGACGGTAGAATTTTTTATATAATCAAAAAGGAAGTAGGAAGTAATATGTTCCCACATCTCACCACTTCCTCTAAAAAGGCTTATTAAAATAGAAAATACAGGAATGGCTAAAAACAAACTTATAGCTACTATTAGTAACGTCCATTTATTAAAGTCTCTTTTAAAATGTTTTAAGTTTAAAAACATCTTTTTATTTGAAGGTTTGGCTTAAGGCCATTTAACCTCATCAAACAAAATTACTGCTTTCTTGTTGAGTTCACCTAGCTTAGTTAAAGATAGCTTATCTTCTTTAAATTCCCCCCATGACTCTAACAATTTAGAAGATTTTGCATACTTGTTAACTGGGTATTCGTAGTTGGCATTAGCAAAAATCTCTTGAACTTCTTCACTTATTAAATACTCTATGAATTTAATAGCATTTAACTTGTTTTTAGAATTTTTAGCAATACCAATACCACTAACATTTATATGAGTCCCTCTATTTTCTTGATTTGGAAAAAATATACCTACAGCATTTCCTGCAGCTACTTCGTTAGAGTCTTTAGAATTAATAAGTTTACCCAAATAGTAAGTGTTTATAATTGCCAAATCTCCTTCTTTGGCTAAAATTGCTTTTACTTGATCTCTATCGTTTCCTTTTGGAGATCTTGCAAAATTATTCACAATGCCTTCAGCCCATACTTTAGCTGAGTCAATCCCCTTATTAGCAATAATAGAAGCCATTAAAGATTGATTGTATATGTTATTTGAGGAGCGAATTAATATTTTATTCTTCCATTTTTCATTTACCAAATCTTCGTAGTCTGCTAAATCTGATGATGTTACAGTTTCTTTGTTATATACTATTACTCTTGCTCTTTTGGTTAATCCAAACCAATAATTACTAGAATCTTTAAGGTGCATAGGTATAGTACTGTTTAAAATATCTGAATTAGCAGATTGGAGAAGGTTTTTATTTTTAGCTCTTACTAATCGACCAGCATCTACAGTTAGTAGTAAATCTGCAGGTGATTGATTTCCTTCGGTTTCCATTTTTTGTATTAATTCATCTGCACTAGCTTTTACAACATTTATTATTATCCCAGTTGTTTCTTCAAATCTTTTAAAAATTAACTTGTCAGAGTCGTAATGTCTATGTGTGTAAAGAGTCAAATATTCTCTTTCATTTTGCTTTTCTAGATTGTTTTCTTTGTTTTCATTTGTACAGGAAGTGACTAAGAAAAGTGAGAAAAATAGGGAGTAAATTCTAATCATGATTTAAAAATAAAATAAGTTTTTTTTGCAAATATATTTATTTAGAATAAATCTAAATAAGGATTTTAATTTTTTTTAAAATTATTTTAAACTTTCTAAAAATATCATTTTTTGATGTTGAAGAAAATTAAAATCCATCCTAAAATTATCATGCTACCGCCAATAGGGGTGATAGGTATCATTGCTGTCTTAAGCCAATGTTGAGGATTTAAAAAAACATTTGTAAGAGAAATTATATAAAGAGAGACGCAGAAAAAAACCATTCCTATTATTAAAAGATAAAATGGTAGATTATTTTTTTTAATTAGCTCATTTTTTCTAAGGATTACTAAAAGCATTATCCCCAAAGAATTAGAAATTTGATAGAATATTCCCTTATTCCATATATCCATTTCATAATTTGAAAATAAATCTTTAAATGCATGAGCACCAAATGCTCCAAATAATATACCAATAGCTATCCCAAGTATTGATAATGATAAAAATAATCGATCTGTTTTCATATATTGTGTGCAAATATAAATTCTATTCCTTCAAAATAAAAAAATGATTTTTAGGATTTATTAAAAATGAATATGAAAAAAATTTTGGTTATTGGTTCTGGTAGGTCGTCTACCTCACTTATTAAATATTTATTAGATAATTCAACTTCAGAAAATTGGAAGATAACAGTAGTGGATTTTAATTTAGAGTTGGCAAATAGTAAGATTAATAATCATCCAAATGGTTTTTCATTTAAACTAGATGCAAATAACGATGTCAAAAGAAAAGAATTTATAGAGTCTGCTGATGTAGTAATATCTATGCTTCCTGCACACATGCATTTCAAAGTTTTAAAAGATGCGGTAGATTGTGGTGTACATGTTATTACTCCAAGTTATATCACAGATGAAATAAAATCGCTCAATAAAGATGCTTTAAAAAACAATGTTTTGGTTTTAAATGAATTGGGATTAGACCCAGGAATTGACCATATGTCAGCAAAAAAACTAATTGACGATGTTAAAGCTAAAGGTGGAATTTTAAATGGGTTTGAATCCTACACTGGTGGATTGGTTGCTCCTGAAAGTGATGATAATCCATGGAACTACAAGTTTACTTGGAATCCAAGAAATGTTGTTTTGGCTGGTCAAGGTGGTGCTGCCAAATTTATTAAAGAAGGGAAATACAAATACATACCTTACAACAAGTTGTTTCGAAGAACTGAAATAATTGATGTCCCAGGATATGGTCAGTTTGAAGGTTATCCAAATAGAGATTCACTTAAATACAGATCTATCTATGAATTAGATAATATTTCTACAATGTACAGAGGGACTTTAAGGAAAGTAGGTTTTTGCAGAGCTTGGAATATTTTTGTTCAGCTTGGAGCTACAGATGATTCTTATAAAGTAGAGGGGTCTGAAAACATGACCAACAGAGAGTTTATAAATTCTTTTTTAAAATTTAACACCAACGATTCAGTAGAACTAAAACTTCGCCATTATTTAAGAATTGAGCAAGATGATTATATGTGGGATAAACTAGTGTGGTTAGGTGTTTTTGAAGACAAGAAAATAGGACTTAAAGATGCATCTCCAGCACAAATATTGCAAAAAATACTCCAGGAAAAATGGTCTTTAAGTACTACAGACAAAGACATGATAATTATGTGGCACAGAGTTAGTTATTCTTTAAACAAAATTGAAAAAGAATTGATTTCCTACATGGCCTATATCGGTAAAGATTCTAGTGTCACCGCTATGAGCGATACTGTTGGGTTACCACTAGGTATTGCTACCAAAATGTTGCTCAATGGCAGCATCAAAACAAGAGGTGTTGTTTTACCTCTAGAGAAGCAAATTTACAATCCAGTTTTAAAAGAATTAAAGAAATTAGGGATTGATTTTGTTGAGCACGAAAATCATTAATATTTTATTCTGTTGTTCATAATAATGTTAATTATCCATTAAACACTAATAGATATAACTAACTTAATAATCTAAATTTATCCAAAATTATATTTATGAGTTTTAAATCTGTAAGTTTTGACCGTAATAAAAGTGTCTTTGTTAAGACTCTAAAAAAAAGAGTAGATAATTATTTTAAGGAAAATAAGATATCAAAGCATGCCAATTTTAATATGCTTTTGAAAACCATACTTTTAATCTTACTTTATTTCGGTTCTTATTCTCTGCTTTATGTATTTAATGCCTCTTATTTTTCCATTATTTTATGGTTTGCTATGGGATTTGGAATGGCAGGTATTGGAATGTCGGTAATGCACGATGCCAACCATGGTGCATATTCTAAGAATAAAAAAGTTAATAATTTCTTTGGATTTTTCATTACGTTCTTAGGTGGGAGTTACATTAACTGGAAAATACAACATAATGTGTTGCACCATACATATACCAATATATCCTCTATGGACGAGGACTTAGACTCAGGGGCTATGTTTAGATTTTCACCTGATCAGAAACTAAAAAAACGACATAAATACCAACATTTGTATGCATGGTTTCTTTATGGACTTATGACAATTCAATGGGCATTTGAAAAAGACTTCTTGCAGTTAATTAGATACCACAAAAATGGTCTTCTTAAAATTCAAAAAAGAAACTTCACTACCCAAATGTTACTTTTAGTTTTTTACAAAATCATATATTACACTTATGCATTAATTTTGCCTCTTGTTTTTTTAGACAAATGGTGGTTGGTTCTTATTGGTTATTTTTCAATGCATTACACAGCGGGATTAATATTGTCCGTTGTCTTCCAATGTGCACATGTAATGGAACCAAATGATTTCAATACTCCAAATGAAAGTAGAGTAGTAAATAAAAATTGGTTTGTACATCAATTAGATACTACATGTAATTTCGCAATGAATTCAAGAATACTATCCTGGTTTATTGGGGGTTTAAATTTTCAAATTGAGCACCATCTTTTTCCTAATATTTGCCATATTCATTATAAGAAAATTAGTAAAATAGTTCAATCTACAGCTCAAGAGTTTAATGTTCCATACAAGTCCTACAAGAATATGTTCTCTGCCGTTTACAATCACTATAAGTTTTTGAAACATTTAGGAACTTACAAGACTGCATAAAACATTGAACAAAAAAAAAGTTATGTTTAAAGTATATTTATTTGTACCTAATTAGAAAATATGTCATCTATTAAAAACATAAAGTTTGATACCACAAAACCGGAATTCGTTAAGGTTTTAAGAAAACGGGTTAATGCTTATTTTAAAGAAAATAACATTTCTAGAAATAACAATTCCAACATGATATTTAAAACCTTTTTTATGTTGGCTATTTACATTGTTCCATATATTCTTATCCTCACTTTAAATTTATCTACCCCTATTGTTTTAGCTTTGTGGGCAGTCATAGGTTTTGGAATGGCAGGTGTTGGTATGTCTGTAATGCACGATGGAAACCACAATGCTTATTCTAAGAATCCTAAAGTAAATAAATGGGTTGGTTATTTTTTAAATATTTGTGGTGGTTATGATTT